>NZ_JBEXHL010000018.1:0-202320 GCF_040607795.1 Amycolatopsis sp. NPDC005232
TCCCCCGCCCCCTCCCCCCCCTAAACCACCCCTTGGGGGGTTGGGGCGCGCTGAACGCACCGAACGCCACATTGGGTGCGTTGAACGCACCCAATGCCGCATTGGGGTGCTCGACCCGGGCCACGGAACCGAAGGTGACGTCCCGGCCGGACGCGGGTGACCGGCGCCTGTGCACGGGTCGGGGCCTCGCGCGCACAGACGGCGGTTACGCGCGCCCGGCCGGGAAGCCGGGCACTACGACGGCCTCACACCTGGCCGGACCGCTCGATCGCCCGGTAACCCCGCAGCACCAGCGACCGGCTCACCGCCGCGGCGAGCGGCGCGTCGCGGTCGGCGTAGGCGTTGACGAGGCGCTCGTGGTCGGCGACCGAGTGCAGCAGCCGGCCCGGCAGAGACAGGCTCAGGTGCCGGAAGCGGTGCATCTGCAGGCCCAGCGAGGACAGCCGCCGCTGCAGCTCGCCGTTCTGCGAGAGGCTCGCCTCGGCGTTGCGGAACCCGACGTTGTGCCAGAAGTAGCCGTGGACGTCGCCGCGTTCGGCGTCGTCGGCGAGCACCTTCTGCCAGGCACGCAGACCGTCGATCTCCTCGTCCGTGGCGCGGGCGACCACCAGCTCGCTGACCAGCCCGTAGAGGCTGCCCCGGATCTCGTAGATCTCCCGCACCTGCCGCATGTCCACCGGCGAGACGTACGGCCGCCGCCGCGGCGGCACGATCACCAGCGACTCACGTTCCAGCAGGAGCAGCGCCTCCCGCACCGGGGTGCGGGAGGTGCTGAACCGCCGGGCCAGCTCGGCCGAGTTGACCTCGTGACCGGGCCGCAGCCTGCCCTCCACGATGCTCGTGGCGAGCTCACGGAAGATCGTGAACGCGAGCGACGAGTCGCCGTCGGACCCGCGCAACGCGCTGAACAACAGCTCCTTCCGCAGGTCTTCGACGCCCGCGTCGGTCACTAGCCGAGCACCTCGGGCCAGCGCCTGGTCACCGAAGCGACCAGGTCCTCGGTCGACTCGGCCACCGCCGGGAAGCTCGCGAGCCGCTCGAACGGCCGGCACGCGTCGATCACCGCGCGGCTGTTGAACGCGATCTCGCCCGGCAGCGTGAGCGGGTCGACGCGGCTGCCCCACGTCCGCTTCATGACCTCGATGTCGAGCTCGGGGTTGGTGCGCCCGCACATCGCCCACACGACCTCGCCGAGATCACGCGGGTTCACGTCGTGGTCCACCACCACCGTGAAGCGGTTCATGTACGCGGCGTTCGGCAGCTGCGCCGTGAGGTACGCGGCCTGGCGCGCGTGCCCCGGGTACTTCTGCTCGATCGCCACGATCAGCAGCGACCGCCCGCCACCGGCCTCGTGCGCCCACACGGCGCGCACGCCGGGCAGCCCGGTCTTGCGCAGTGAGTCGGTGATGATCGCGGACTTCATCACGGTGCGCATGTACGAGTAGTCGTGCGGCGGTTTGCCCGGAGGCGCCCCGAGCAGGATCGGGTCGTCGCGGTAGTAGACCTTCTCGATGTCGATCGCGAGGATCGGGTCCTTCGAACCGGAGTAGTACCCGGTCCACTCGCCGAACGGGCCCTCCGGGCGCGTGTCGGCCGGGCGCACCCAGCCCTCGATCGCGATCTCCGCGTCGTGCGGCAGCGGCAGGCCCGTGGCCAGGCCTGCGATCGTGCGCACCGGCGAACCCGTCATGGCGCCGACGTAGTCGTACTCCGACACGTCGCCGGGCACCTCGACGCCCGCCGCCACCAGGTACGCCGGGTGGTGCCCCAGCGACGCGGCGATCGGCGCGCGGCCCTCGGCCTCGAACCAGCGGCGCAGGTGCTGCGCGCCGTGCTTGCCGGCCTCGATGTTCACGGTCGCCGAGCGGCCCTCGTCCTGTACCTGCATACGGTAGGCGCCGAGGTTGATCCGCCCGGTGTCGTAGTCACGCGTGACCACGGCGCAGCCCGTGCCGATGTAGCGCCCGCCGTCGCCCTCGTGCCAGCGCGGCACGGGGAACTTCAGCAGGTCGATCTCGTCGTCCACATGGGACAGTAGCGGGCCGTCGGTCACCGTGACGGCGCGGAACTCGGCCGCGTTGGCCGCCCACTCGCCCGGCTTCACCGCGAGGGTCTCCATGAGGTCCTCGTCGGTGTTGTCCCAGCCGAGGCCGAGGACGGAGCCGAGCAGCCGCGGGTTGCTGACCGAGCCGGACAGCACCCGCGAGCCCGTGGAGTAGTCCTTGATGGAGTCGAACAGCATCGCCTTCGGCTTGCTGCGCCGGTAGTTGACCTGCGAGAGCGCACCGATCTCCAGCTCCCAGTGGGCGCCCTCGATCGGCTGGACCTCGCCTTCGCGCTCAGCTTCGGCGAGCCAGCGCCGCAGGTCGGGACCGGTGTCGTTCATGCTGCTCC
Source organism: Amycolatopsis sp. NPDC005232 (assembly GCF_040607795.1). Taxonomy (NCBI): domain Bacteria; kingdom Bacillati; phylum Actinomycetota; class Actinomycetes; order Pseudonocardiales; family Pseudonocardiaceae; genus Amycolatopsis; species Amycolatopsis sp. NPDC005232. Next base: position 2,395 of record NZ_JBEXHL010000018.1, read on the forward strand.
TCGTCGCGTGTCGGCCTGGAAGTACTCGGTGGCCGCGTCGGCGGTGATCACGTCGGCGTACTTCTGGTTGAGATCGAACAGGCTCAGCCAGTGCGATGACTCGAACCGGTCGAAGCACAGGTCGCCGACCACGCCCACGCGGTAGCCGCGGCTGCACGCATCGACCACGGTCGAGCGCACGCAGCCGCTGGTGGCCTCGCCGACCACGAGCAGCGTGTCGTAGCCCCCCGCCCGGAGGATGGTGTCGAGCGGGGTCTCGAAGAAGCAGCTCGGGCCGATCTTCCGAAGCACGATGTCACCCTCGGCCGGGGCCACCTCGGCGACGATGGCGTTGCCGTCCACTGCGCGCGGCTTCGGCGCGAGTGCCGGAGCCGGTTTGCGGTTCCAGCGCCCGTACTCCGGTGGCGTGGCGTGGAAGTACGCCACACGTACGCCGGCGTCACGCGCTGCCTGCAAGAACGGCGCGGTGCGGTCGACGACCTCCCAGCCGGCGTCCCCGCACGAGCTGGGCCAGTCGGCGACCGACTCCACGATGCCGGCCCGCGGCAGGCCGAGCGCGGCGTAGTACAGGTCGACGGCCACCACGAGCGGGCGCGAGCCGAGGCCGAACGGCGCCTGCTTGGCCCACGACGTGGCCGCGAGCACGGCCCGGTCGCGATCCGTCAGGTAAGGCGCCCAGCCGTCCTCGAACACGGCGGCGGCCGTCTTCGGCACGGTCATGCCGCCGCCAGCGTGCTGTCGATGTACTTCGTGACATCCGCGGGCGGGGTCGACTTCGCGTTGTGCGCCGCTTCGTCGAACGCCTGCTTGATCACCTTGGGATCGACCTCGGGGGTCTGCGACCACACGGTGAGGAAGAAGTCGTACGCGTAGTTGGCCAGGTCGTCGCTCTGCACGCCGCTGTACTTCTTGATCGCCTTCACGGTCTCGGCCTTGTGCGAGCGCAGGTACTGCAGCGACTCGGCTTCCGCGGCGTAGAACCGCTTCACCGCTTCACGGTTGTTCTGCAGGAACTTGTTCTGCACCGTGTACGCGCCGAGCGGGAACTGCAGATCGGCCAGCGACGCCAGGCGGTGCGCGCCCTTCTCCCGGCTCTGCGTGCCGTTCGGCGGCTGGGTCAGCAGCGCGGACACCGCACCGCTGCCGAGCGCCGCGACCTCGGCGGGCACGCTCTTCACGAACACCGCCTGCACGTCTTCGCGCTTCATGCCGTTGGCCTCGAGCAGGTCGGTCAGCCCGAAGTCGCTCTGCGAACCGGGCGAGGAGATCGCGACCTTCTTGCCCTTGAGGTCCTTGATCGTCTTGATGTCGGGGCTGGCCCACATCTCGAGGTTGTAGTGCGGTTCCGACATCGCCACGTACTTGAGGTCGGAGCCCTTCATGATCGCGGCGGCGGAGTCTGCTGCCACGCCGACCCCGATGTTCACGCTGTTGCTCGACAGCGCGGCGACGAGCTGCGAGCTGTCGTTGAGCCGGTTGAGCGTGACCTTCAGGCCGTGCTTGGCGAAGATGCCTTCGTCCTGGGCCACGTACAGGTCGGAGTAGCCCGCGCCGAGCGCGGTGTAGCCGATGGTGATCGGCAGGGCGCCGCTGGCGTCCGCCTTGACCGGGTCGGTGCCGCCCTTGCCTGCGCAGCCGGACAGGCCGAGCGCCAGGGCCGCCGTGGCGGCCACCGTCGAAAGAAGCTTCTTGTTCATTGCGAACCTGCCCAGTGGGTGAAGCGGCGTTCGATCATCCGCACGGCGCCGTTGAGCAGCAGCGCGACGACAGCGAGGATGATGATGCCGGCCATGGCGTTGTCCATGTTGAAGTTCGAGGTCTGGGTCTGGACGAAATACCCGAGGCCCTGGCTCGCGAGGAACAGCTCCGCGACGATCGCGCCGACCAAGGCCCGGCCGACGGCGAGGCGCACACCCGCGAGGATGTACGGCAGCGTCGCGGGCAGCGCGATGGCGTAGAAGAACCGCAGCCGCGGCGTGCAGAACACCGTGGCCACGCGGGTGTAGTCGCTGTCGAGGTTCCGCACGCCGGCGGTGATGTTGATGATGAGCGGCAGGATCGCGGCCCAGATGATCACGAGGATGCGCGAGACGTCGCCGATGCCGAACCAGAAGATGATGATCGGCAGGAACATCACGTACGGCACGGAGTAGAGGATGTTGACCATCGGCTCGGTCATGTCGTGCAGGATCTTGCTGCGGCCCAGCACGAGCCCGACCGGGATGCCTACGACGAACGTGATCAGCAGGCCCCACAACAGCTCGAGACCGGTCGCGCCGAGCGCGGGCCAGATGGTGCCCGAGCCGAACAGGTCGATCTCGGAGGAGACGATGCGCGTCGGGCTGCTGCTGAAGGAGACGTCGACGACGCCGGTGGCGGTGCAGACCTGCCACAGCACCAGGACGATGACGAGCCCGGCCGCGCCGAGCAGGCCGCTACGCCTGCGCTGAACCCAGGCGGACAGTCCCCTGGACTCCACTGCCGCGGGTTGCCCGGGCGGGCTCGGCGGCCTGGTCAGTGTTGACGCCGTTGTCATGGTTCCTCGCTGAGTCTTCCGCAGCCGCGGATTCCTGGGTGGGGGTGGGGTTCGCGCTCTCGTCGGCCGGCTTGTGGTGCAGCGCCTCGAGAATCCGGTCGCCGTAGGCGAGGAACTCTGAGCTGCGCCGCCAGGCCGCGTCCCGGGGGCGGGGCGCGTCGATCTTGACCTCGAGGGCAACGCGGGCCGGGGAAGGTGAGAACACGAGCACGCGATCGGCGAGCAGCACGGCCTCGTTCACGTCGTGGGTCACGAACATCGCGGTCTTCTTCGAGCTGACGGTGTCGGCCTGCCAGATCCGCAGGAGCTCGTCCTGCAGGTTCTCGCGCGTCTGCGCGTCGAGCGCACCGAAGGGCTCGTCGAGCAGCAGCAGGGTGGGGTCGGTGGCCAGGGCCCGCGCGAGGTTCACGCGCTGCTTCATGCCACCCGAGAGCTCGTGCGGGTACTTGCGGGCGACGTGCGAGAGGCCCACGATCTCCAGCAGTTCCTCGGCCCGGGCGCGCACCTCCCGCGTGAGCCGGCCTTGCACCTGCGGTCCGAAGAGGACATTGTCCAGCACCGTGCGCCACGGGTAGAGCGACGCGTGCTGGAACACCAGCGATCGTTCGGGGCCGGGTCCCTTGACGGCCTTGCCGCCCACCTCCAGCGCACCGCCGGCGACCGGGACCAGCCCGGCGACGGCTTCGAGGAACGTGGTCTTGCCGCACCCGCTGGGCCCGACGATGACCACGAACTCCTCGTCCATGATCTGGAGGTTGAGGTCGAGGACCGCCGTGGAGAACGCGTTGCCGCGCCGGGCCTTGTGGCCCAGCAGCAGATCACGCGCGTCCAGACATACATTCGACGACGTCATCGGCCGACCGCCACCCCAACCGGTCGGACTTCTGGGTTGCTCACTACTGCTCCTCCTTGCTGATGGCTGCACTGCTATTCGCAAGGTGTCGACACTTCGGGAGAGTCTCTGCCCCAGCCCAGTCTGTGTCAAGGGTCGCAGTGAGACGATTGCCATGATCGACCACGAAAAAGATCTTCCACGACAAGGAAAATTCCTGGTCACGCAAGTGAATCGACGCGTCGATTCCTCTCGGTACGGATCGTCCCGTTATCGATGTGTCATCGCGCTGGAGGCCTCAACTGTCGACACTAGCCACTTCGTTCGACCGTCAACGGGCCGCCCGCAGCAGCGCGGCGGCGGTCGCGAAGGCGCCTTCGAGGTCGTGGGCGAGGCCGCTGAGCACGTCGTCGAGCCCGCGCAGCCCGGCGCGCTCGATGAGGGTCTTCTCGTTCGTGACCCACTCGCCCCGCCCGGCGAGCACGGCGTGCGCGGTCTGCAGCGCCGCGACGCCCACCGACGCCGCCGTCTCCGTGGTGTGCCCGCGCTCGACGTGCGCGCTCTTCGCGTAGCCGAGCGTCTGCTCCGCCGAGGCGCGCCAGAACTTCGGGGCGGTCTCCAGCAGCGCCGGCGGGTACTCCGGACGCGGCAGGCTGCCCCGCAGCACCTCGTTGACGGCCAGTTCGGCCACCACGAGGTAGCTCGGGATGCCTGCGAGGTGGAACGCGAGCGGCTCCCAGTGGAACCGCCCGGCGCGCGCTTCGGCCAGCTCGTGTTCGACGGAGTCGAGGTCGCGGTAGTGGACGTCGACGCGCCTGCCGTCGATCGTGAGCCACGCGCCGCCGTTGAACACGCCGCCGCCCCACTCGCCGAGCTCGGACACCTCGCCGGGGTAACCGAGCGCGCGCAGGTCGCCGGGGTCGAACGCGCCGCGGTAGTAGACCGCCACGTCCCAGTCACTGTCCGGGCCGGCGTTGCCCTGGGCGCGCGACCCGCCCAGCGCGACCGCCACGACCCCGGGCAGCGCGCCCAGCACGTCGGCCACCTGGTCGGCAAAGATTTTCCCGTTGTTGTCCGGCATCGTCCGAACATGCCATGAACTCGGCGGATGATCGCTACGATTTCGCCACTTTCCGCACTCGACCTGGGGGTCCTCACACATGCACCGCTTCCGCGCGCCCGTGGCGCTCGCCGCGGCCGCCACCGCGTTCGCGCTGGTCACAGCACCCGCCACCGCGGCGGCCACACCGTTCACCTCGACGACCTTCAAGGCCACCCACAACAGCTACTCCGGCGACGTGGACGGCGCGAAGGGCTCGATCACCTACCAGCTCGACCACGGCGTCCGCTTCGTCGAGTTCGACATTCACGACAACGGTTACGCCACCACCCACGACTACGGCATCGGGCACGGCAGCCCGGGCGACCTCGTCGACCACGCCGGCAACCCCGCGTCGAACAACCTGCGCGACTGGCTCGCCGTGGTGAACACCTGGTCGGCCGCGCACCCCACGGCCGCGCCGATCGTGGTGATGCTCGACCTCAAGGACGACCTCACCGACAACACTTCGTTCGCCGCCGGCAACCTGGCCGCGGTGAACCAGGAGCTGCAGACCGCCTTCGGCCCTCGGCTGCTGCTCGCCAAGGACTACCCGGCCGGCGCGACCACGGACTCGTTGCGCGGCAAGGTGCTCACGCTCCTCTCGGGCGACAGCGGCACGCGTGCCGAGTACCGCCGCGACGTCGGCTACCACCCGGCGGTGGCCATCAACGGCCACGGCCAGGTCGTGGAGGTGCACGACTCCGGCGCCGGCGCGCTCTGGTACTGGACCGGGACGTACGGCGCCGACGGCCGCGTGACCTGGAACCGCCACGGCCGCTACGACAGCGGCCAGACCCCGGCGATCGCGCTCGACGACTCGGGGCGGCTCGTGGAGGTCCACCAGTCGCAGACTGCGGCCACGCTCTGGTCCCACACGGCGAAGCTCGGTGCCGACGGCGAGCTGACCTGGTCGGCGAGCCAGAAGTACGACGACGGCGTGTCCCCCACCGTCGCCTTCACCGGCACCGGTGTGCGCGAGATCCACCGCAGCCAGTCTTCCAGCCAGAACTGGCAGTGGCAGGGCGCGCTCGACGCGTCCGGCGCCGTGACCTGGAGCGGCAACGCGAAGACCTCGGACGCGCTGTTCCCGAAGGCCACCGGCACGTCGGGCACCCGCCGCGTGACCGTGTCGACCGGCGCCGACGGCCCGACGCCCGCCCAGACCCTGCGCTACGCCACCGACCGAGTCTCCGGTGAGCGCGTGCGCTATCCGCAGGTCGCGTTCGACGAGTACCAGCAGGGCGACCCGGCGGAGCTGCAGCAGGACGCGCTGTTCTACGGCGCCCCCGCCACGGAGCCGGCGTTCATCACCTCGGCCCGGCAGAGCGGGCACCTGGTCCGCGGATGGGACTTCGACTCGGCGGGCCTGGCCACGAACCCGCCGGCGAACTACGCGGCGACCAACCACCCGTGGGACGCGTGGTACCAAACCCTCACCTCGGGCGCGGCCCAGTAATCACCCCGCGCGCGAGACGAGCCGGGCTCCCGCACCCCGACGGTGGGAGCCCGGCCCTTTCCCCGCAGGTGCCCACGCCGGTCTCCGTCCCTGGCCGCCGCCCGCGGCCATGACCGGCGCCGCACCACGTTCCCGGTCTCACCCGGTGGTCCGCACCAGGCGGAAATCAGTGCGGCAGCGCCACTGTCGGCGCCACCACCGGACGCGGAACTTCGCGTTCCGCCGTCCCGCGAAGCATTGCCCGTTCAGGCGCAGGCCTTTCCTGCGTGCCTTCGCCCGCTGCGGCTCTCGCCGGCACCCGGGTGCACGACCGTTCGAACCGTTCCATCAACACGGCGGCGACCATCAGGACCACGGGTGTACCCAACGCGAACCACATACCCTTGAAGTACCCAGTGACAACTCGGCCAAACCGGAATCTGCCCGTCCGGGGGATTTGTGTTGCCCTGCCGGGAGAAACCGCTTTCACAATGCCGACCTTCGCCGCGCGGGTCATGATCGAAAAGTGAGCGGGCGGCGGGCAGCGAACTTCGGCACGCGCCCCGCGAGGCCCGCGCCCGCTTGTCGCCGGGATCTACACGCAGCCCGAGAGTCCGCGCTGGCTCGCGGTCAACCAGCACGACGAACGCACGGCCCGCACCGTCCTGACCCGGCTGCGCGGCAGCGCGGCAGCGCGGCAGCGAGGAAGGTGTTCACGGTCTCGCGTCGTTCTCCGTGTCGTGGGGCCCGTGCAGTGGGTCGCGCTGCCGGAGCTGTTCCCGCTGCGGATCCGCGCGGCTGCCGTGAGCGTGTGCGTGGTCTTCAACTGGTTGTTCAACCTCGCGGTCGCGCTCGTGTTCCCACCGCTGCTGGACGCCTTCGGCGCCGGGCTCAACTTCGGGTTCTTCGCCGTGATGATCGCCCTCGCGTTCGTCTTCGTGTGGCGGCTGATGCCGGAGACCAAGGGGCGCAGTCTCGAGGACGGCGAACGCGACCTCGTGGGTGCGTAAGCTGATCGGGTGCGGACACGACCGACCATGACCTGGACCGGCACGGGTGAACCGCTCCCGCGCACCGGAAGCGTCGCCGAGGTGGCCGAGGTCGTCTCCCGCGGCCGCGTGGTGGTGCTGAGCGGGGCGGGGATCTCCACCGAGTCCGGCATTCCCGACTACCGCGGCGAGTCCGGCAGCCTGCGCCGGCACACCCCGATGACCTACGACGAGTTCACCCACAGCGCCGAGGGCCGCCGCCGCTACTGGGCGCGCAGCCACCTGGGCTGGCGCACCATCGCGCGCGCCGAGCCCAACTCCGGGCACCACGCCGTCGCGACCCTGCGCGAAGCCGGCCTGCTGTCCGGCGTGATCACGCAGAACGTCGACGGCCTGCACCGCGCGGCGGGCACGCGCGGCGTGGTGGAGCTGCACGGCAACCTCGATCGCGTGATCTGCCTCGGCTGCCGCCGCACCACGCCGCGCGAAGAGCTGGACGACCGCCTGCGCGCGGCCAACCCGGACTTCGGCGGCACCGCCACCCGGATCAACCCCGACGGCGACGTCGAGCTCGCCGAGGAGGCCGTGCGCACGTTCACTCTCGTCGATTGCACCAGGTGCGCCGGTGTGCTGAAGCCCGACGTGGTGTTCTTCGGCGAGAACGTGCCGCGCCCACGCGTCGAACGCTGTTACCGCCTGGTCGACGAATCCTCGGCGGTGCTCGTCCTCGGCTCGTCGCTCACGGTCATGTCCGGTCTGCGCTTCGTCCGCCACGCCGCGAAAACCGGCAAACCCGTCCTCATCGTCAACCGCGGCCAGACCCGCGGCGACGCGCACGCACGGGTCCGCGTCGACCTGCCGCTGGGCGAGGCGCTGGCCGACCTGGTCGACCTCGTCGGCGGGCCAGCGCGTCTCGCCTGACGCGAGCCCACCACAGCCCGCGCGCCGGCCCACGCGGAGATCGACGCGGCCGGCGCGGCGGGCTGGTGCACCTTCGCCGGTCCCTCAGCGGAACGCGGCGACGGAGTCCGCCACCCACTCGGCGAACGCACGGGCCGGGCGGCCCAGCACCCGTGGCACGTCGGGGCTCACCCGGCGTTCGGCGGGCAACGGGGAACCCAGCACCCCGAGCGTCGCCTCGATGATCGGCGGCGGCATGAACTCCAGCATCTGCGCGCGAGCCTCGTCCGGCGTCTGCTCGGCGAACCGGACGGGCTCGCCGAGCGCGGTGCCGATCACCGCCGCCCGCTCGCGCGGGGTCAGCGACTCCGGACCGGTCACCTCGTACTCGGCGCCGTCGTGCGAGTCGTCCAGCAGCGCCGCGGCGGCGACCGCCGCGATGTCCGCCGGGTCGACGAACGGGAGCGCCACGTCGCCGAAGGGAGCTTCGACAAGGCGCGAAGCGCGCACCGAAGGGGCCCACCCCAGCGTGTTCGTGGTGAACCCGCTCGGCCGCAGGATCGTCGCCGCCGGCACCGACGAGCGCACAGCCCGTTCGTACGCCGTGAAAAACCCGTAAGCCTCCGGCCGCGTGGCCGCGCCCTGCGAGGACAGCAGCACGAGCCGCCGCACTCCCCCTGCCTTCGCCACGTCGGCCAGCTCCGCCGGAGCCGGGCCGCCCGGGAACAGGAACAGCGCGTCCGCCCCGGCCACCACGTCGCGCAGCGATTCCGGCGCGGCCAGATCGGCAACCCGGTGCACCACTCCCTCGGGCAGCCCGGCCGGCGCCGTCCGCGACACCGCCGTCACCGGCGCGCCCGCCGCCGCCAGCGCCGCCACCAGCGGACGCCCGATGTTCCCCGTCGCCCCTGTCACCACGATCATCTTCGAACCCCTGTCTTTCGTTCCACAGTGGTCACGAAGGTGCCGTGCGCGTCCCCCGGCCGGAAGGACGCACCTTTAAGTAAGCTCACGACATGGAGGAATGGACGCAGTTCGCGGGCCGGTCGGCTCGTGACGGGTATGAGGTGTTTCACACCGACTGCCCCGCGCGGACGGTGCTCGACCACGTCACCAGCCGTTGGGGCGTATGGGTGCTGATCGCCTTGCGCGAGCGGGAACTGCGGTTCTTCGAGCTCCGCCGCAGCATCGAAGGTGTCAGCGAGAAGATGCTGGCGCAGACGCTGCGCACCCTCGTGCGCGACGGCCTCGTGTGGCGCCGGGTCGAACCCACCACGCCGCCGCAGGTCACCTACGGCCTCACGCCGCTCGGCCGCGGCACCGGCGACCAGCTCTCGACGTTGTTCTCCTGGCTGCGCGACCACGCCGTCGACATCCTCGCCACGCAGGCCGGGTACGACGAGTCCGGCGGCCGGCAGAGCGCGTAGGCATGGCGGAGGAAAAACCAGGGGGCACGGCTGTCCCGAAGACCGGTCACGCCCGGCGCACGTTCCTGCTCGGCGCCGGCGCGGCCATCGCGGCCTCGGGCGCGCTCTCGGCCGCGCTGCACCAGCCCGCGCCGGTCGAGGCGACGAGCGGGTTCGGCGCCGACTGGCTGTTCGGCCCGTTCGTGCCGGGCTGCACCGAAGTGGACTTCGACGACCGGTCCATGACGCTGGTGTCGGTGCCCCACTGCGTCACACCGTTGTCGTGGGAGGGCTGGCACCCGAACGACTGGCAGCACCTGTGGGTGTATCGCCAGCACTTCTTCGTGCCGCCGCAGCTGCGCAAGAACCGTGCGTTCCTGCGGTTCGACGGGGTCCTCAGCGCCACCACCGTGTTCCTCAACGGCCGCCGCGTCGCCTCGCAGAGCGGCGGCTACCTGCCGCTCACGTGCGAGATCACCGGGCTGCTCACCGGCTCCGACAACGTGCTCGCCGTGGCCGTCGACGGCCGCTGGCAGCAGGACACTCCCCCGGACCTGCCCGAGTACCCGAACCCGACGGCCATCGACTTCTACCAGCCGGCCGGGATCTACCGCACCGTCAACCTGTACGGCACCCCGCAGGCCTACTTGTCCGATGTGTACGCCCAGCAGATCGCCGTGCTCACGCCCAACCGCGCGGTGGTGGTGCACTGCACGGTCGACGCGGCGAAGGCGGTGAAGGGACCCGTGCGGCTCACGGCGACGCTGAGCCAGGCCGGCACGGAGATCGCCACCGCGGTCACCGACATCACGGGGCTGCGCAAGGGCGAGACGAACACGACCGTCACACTCGAAGGCCTCGACGCGGTGAAGCTGTGGGACGTCGACGAGCCGGAGATGTGCGACGTCCTGGTCACGCTCTCGGTGGCCGGGCGCAAGGTCCACACCTACCCCGTGCGCACCGGGCTGCGCGACGCCCAGTTCACTGTGGACGGTTTCCGCCTCAACGGCCGCCCGCTCAAGCTCTTCGGGCTCAACCGCCACCAGTGGTACCCGTTCGTCGGCGGCGCGATGCCCGAGCGCGTGCAGCGGCGCGACGCCGAGATCCTCAAGAACGAGCTCAACGTCAACATGGTCCGCTGCTCGCACTACCCGCAGTCGCCCGCGTTCCTCGACGCGTGTGACGAGCTGGGCATCCTCGTCTGGGAGGAGCTGCCGGGCTGGGACCACGTCGGCGACACCGCGTGGCAGGAGCTCGCGGTGCGCGACGTGCACGACATGATCGTGCGCGACCGCAACCACCCGTCGATCATCGTGTGGGGCACGCGCGTGAACGAGACGCTCGGCCAGTACACGCTCTACGGCAAGACCGACCAGCTCGCCGCCGAGCTCGACCCGATGCGGCCGTGCACCGGCGCGGTCGCCGGGCAGAGGGGCTACGTCTCGCCGCTGTACCCGGTGAAGGAGAACGGCGGGGTGTTCTCCTTCAACGACTACAGCCGTCCGCCCTCGCGCAACGCGCCCCCGCCGCTGCGCCCGCCGCGCCGGGGCGTGCCGTACCTGGTGAGCGAAGCCGTAGGCACGCTCGTGGGCGCGCCGTACTTCCGCCGCACCGACGCCGCCGACGTGCAGCGGGAGCAGAGCATGCTGCACGCGTGGGTGCACGAACAGGCCGCGGCCGACCCGCGCTACTGCGGGCTGATCGCGTGGTGCGGTTTCGACTACCCGTCCGGCTGGTACCACTCGCTGCGCGGGGTGAAGTACCCCGGCGTGGTCGACTTCTTCCGGATTCCCAAGCTGGGCGCGGGTTTCTACCGCGCGCAACGGGCCCCGGCGCGCGGCGCCGTGATCGAGCCCGCGTTCTACTGGGACTTCGGGCCCGGCTCGCCGCGGGGCGGACCCGGCCGCAACGCGCTGATCTGGTCGAACTGCGACCAGCTCGTGGTCACGGTCGCGGGCCGGCGGCCGGTCACCGTGCACCCCGACCGGGCGCGGTTCGGTCACCTGAAGCACCCGCCGTTCCTGGTGAACCTCACCGTGACCGGGAAAGGGCGCCCGGACCTGACGATCGAGGGCCGGGTGAAGGGGCAGACGGTGCTGCGCCGCAGGTTCAGCGCCGACCCGGCGTTCGACACGCTGGCCGTGGCCGCGGACGACGGCGCCATCACCGCCGACGGCCAGGACACCACGCGCGTCACCCTCCGGTCGGTGGACCGCTACGGCGCGCCGCGCCCGCACGCCCGAGGGGTGCTCAGCGTCGCGGTCGACGGGCCGGGAGTCCTGATCGGCGACCCGTTCCTGGACTTCGGTGCCCTCGGCGGTGCGGCGGCGGTCTGGATCCGCTCGATGCGCAACACGCCCGGGACGATCACCGTGACCGCGTCGCATCCGTTTCTGGACACGGGATCGGCCACGATCTCCGCGGTCTGAGCCACTCGCCGGACACGGGTACCATCGGCGAGGACGCCGGAGTGACACAGAAAGCCGGGAGGCGGCATGGCGCGGACGCTGACCCACACGAATCCGGCCGAGGTGACGTTGCAGCAGGCACTCGACGCGCTGACCGATCCGGTGCGCCGCACGATCCTGCGCGAGCTCTCGGACGGGCCGGACTTCTCGCGCGCGTGCGGCACCTTCGACCTGCCGGTGTCGAAAGCGACGGCGAGCCACCACTTCGCGGTGCTGCGGTCCACTGGACTGCTCGAACAGCTCGACCGCGGACCGCGGCGCTACAACCGGCTGCGGCGCTCCGAGTTCGACGCGCGCTTCCCCGGCCTGCTGGACCTCGTGCTCACCGAGCCCTGAGCCCCCGGCCGGGCGATCCGTCCACTTCGGACTCGTCAGTCGCGGGTCAGGCCGTCGAGCCACTTCAGCAGCAGCTGTGTCTCCTCCGTGCCGAGCGTGGTGTCCTCGGTACGCAGGAGCGCGGCGAGCTGCAGGGCCGCGGTCGGCAGCGGCGCTGCCGAGCTCTCGGTCTCCTCGGTGCCGTTCTCGGGCGTGAGCAGACTGTCGTGCACGGCGTCGCGCACGCGCCGGGACAGTTCGGGATCGGTGTACACGTCCGGCTGGGTGACCATGTTGAGCGCCACCCCGATGTTCGCCGACATCACGCGCTGCGCGGCGGCGTCCGGGTCGACGCGCAGCCGGCCGATCGCGGCGCAGCGCACGAGCACCTCCCGCAGCAGCCGCAGCGCTTCCTGCGCGGCGCTGGGGATCTCGGTGAACGCCGGGGAGTACATCAGCCGGTAGACGGCCGGGTGCTCCTGGGCGAAGGCGATGTGGGTGTCCCAGCCGTTCTTGAGGTCGGCAATCGGGTCGGCCGACGGCTCGGCCGCGCGCTTGGTGGCCAGGTAGCGGTCGAACCCGTGGTCCACGACGGCCGAGAGCAGGCCGTTCTTGTCGCCGAACAGGCGGTACAGCATCGGCGCGCCGACCCCGACCGCCTCGCACACGGCGCGCGTGGAGATGTCGCGGTCGGGCGAGGCGTCGAGCAGCTTCTCGGCGGCCTCCAGCATCTGGGTGCGGATGTCCATGCACCCAGTGTAGCTCAGATATCCCGCTCACGTAGCACTGTTACGCACGTCATAGCGTCGCTACGGATTATCTCTACCAACGATAGAGCGGCTCGGGCCACACCCCGGGAACGAGTGCGGCCCGGCGCGGTCACGAGGTGACCGGCACGCTCGAAACCCCGCCCGTGAGGCGGTGGGAGCGGGCGTCGAGGTCGTCGAACTCCTCGGGGTCGGCCAACACGCTCAGGCGCGAAGCACGGCGGCGCCGGTGAACCGGCCCGCGGCGAGGTCCGCGAGAGCTTGATCCGCGTCAGCCAACGCGTATGGACGAGTGGTCACTTCGAGGTGGTGACGGCCCGCGAAGTCCAGGAACTCCCGCGCGTCGGCGCGGGTGTTGGCCGTGACGCTGCGGACCTGCCGCTCCTGGAACAGGTGCCGCTGGTAGTTCAGCTCCGGCACGTCGGTGAGGTGGATCCCGGCGATCGCGAGCGTGCCGCCGCGGTCGAGCGCGGCGAGCGCCACCGGCACGAGCCCGCCCGCCGGCGCGAACAGGATCGCCGCGTCCAGCGGTTCAGGCGGCGAGGCGTCCGCGGGACCGGCCGAAGCCGCGCCCAGCTCGAGCGCGAGCTCTTGCGCCGCCCGGCCGCGGGTCAGCACGTGGACCGTGGCGCCCCGCGCGAGCGCCACCTGCGCCGCGAGGTGCGCGCTGCCGCCGAAGCCGTACAGACCGAGCCGGCCGCCCTCGGGCACCTCGGCCCGCTGCAGCGCGCGGTAGCCGATGAGCCCGGCGCACAGCAGGGGCGCCAGTTCGTCGTCGGTGTACCCGGCGGGCAGGTGGTGGGCGTAGGCAGCCGGGACGACCGTGTACTCGGCATACCCGCCGTCGGCGTCCCAGCCCGTGTACCGCGACTGCGGGCACAGGTTTTCCGCGCCCCGCAAGCAGAACTTGCACTCGCCGCACGTGTGACGCAGCCAGGCGACACCGACGCGGTCGCCGAGTGCGAACCCGCTCGCCGTGGCCCCCTTCGCGACAACCTCACCGACCACCTCGTGCCCCGGGGTCATCGCCGGCCGGTGCACCGGCAGATCACCTTCGGTGACGTGGAGATCGGTGCGGCACACGCCGCACACCAGCACCCGCACCAGCAGCTCGTCCGGCGCCGGTTCGGGGACCGGGACGCTCGAAAGGCGCAGCGGGCCGGTGCCGATCGGGCCCGGCGTGGTGACGCGCCACGAGCGCATGGTCGCGGGCAGACCCGTCATGACCGCTCCTTCGTCCGGGACCCCGAACGTACCGCGCGCGACGCGGGGCGGCGGGCTCTCCGCCGCCCCGCACCACCCGGTCGGTCAGTGGCCGCTCCACTGGAAGGTGACGGTGGCGCCGGCGCCCACGGTCGCGTCGAACGAGCGGTCACCGGAGACGACGGTGAACTTCTGCTCGGTCTTCGCGGTGTTCAGCGCGACCACCGTGGTCGAGCGGTCGGGGTTCGTGAACGCGACCGCCTCGATCGGCGTGCTGCTGCCGCTGGTGTAGACCACGGACGAGGCGATGTGCACCGAGCCCGGCGGCACGAACTTCGAGAAGTGCTCGATGTCGCGGTATTGGTCGTTGTAGGTCACTGCCTTCGTCTGCGAGTTCACGGTGATGGTGCCGTTGCAGGTGCCGCAGCCGCCCAGGTGCGGGCCGTGGTTCTCGTCGAGCGCGATGTTCCAGTCGATCGAGCTGCGGCCCCAGTTCTGCATCACGCCGAGGATCGTGGACGAGTCGCCGCCCTCGCACTCGGTCATGAAGATGTCCTTGCCGGGAAACGATGCCTTGAGTGGCGTCTGCGCGTCGGACGAGCCGTAGTAGCAGTGGTAGGCGGTGCCGGCCATCCACTTCGCGGCGGGGGTGGACAGCAGGTCGTACGGGTACTCCGGCTGCGGGTCCTCCCCTGCCCGCTGGTGCGAGGCGATGTCACCGGGGTGCTCGCTCCAGTTGTGGTCGAAGCCGAGGATCTTCGTGTCGAGCCCGGCGGCGCGGATGGCGGGGCCGAGGGCCTCGATCACCTTGGCTTCCTGCTGCCACGGCAGGTCGGTGCCAGGGTAGTTGTTGCGCTCCAGGGCCTGCGGCTCGTTCTGCACGGTCAGGTAGTCCACGTGCACGCCCGCCTTGCGGTAGGCCTGCAGGAACTTCGCCAGGTACAGCGCGTAGGCGCGGTAGATCTTCGGCGAGTCGATGAGCTTGCCGTCGATCATCGAGCCGGACGTCTTCATCCAGCCCGGCATGCTCCACGGGCTCGCGACGATCTCCAGCTGCGGGTTCAGCTTCTTCGCCTGGCGCACCAGCGGGAGGATCTGCGCCTCGTCGTGGGCGATGGAGAAGTGCTTCATGTCGTAGTCGGTCTGCCCGGCCGGCAGGTCGTCGTAGCTGTAGTCCTGGCCGACAGCGAAGTCCGACGCGCCGATGGGCTGGCGCAGGAAGCTGATGCCCGCGCCGGCGCGTGGGTCGAAGAGGTTCTTCATGACCTCGTCGCGGTTGCCCGGCGTGAGGCCGTAGAGCACCTGGGCCGACGAGTCGGTGATGGCCGCACCGAAGCCGGACACCGTCTGGAACTTCACGTTCGGATCGATGCGGACCGTCGTCGGCGCCGCCGCGGCCGGGCTCTGCCAGCTCAGCTGCGTGTCGACGGGCGTGGCGTCACCGGGGTTCGTGAGCCACTCGTGGACGGTCCGCGACACGGCGGCAGGGGCCTGGGCGGCGGGCGCCGCCGGCGTGATCTCGGGCCCGGAGGCGGCGGTCGCCGACCCGGCCGCCACGGTCACGGCGGCCGCCGCGGCCGTCACCGAACACAACACTCTTCGCAAGCGCGGCATGCAGATTCCTTCGTTTCACGGGGAAAACCCAGCGGACACGGCACCTGATCGGCACCGTGGGGAACCCGTGCCCGCGTTGGCGGCCGCGTCCGGGGTCCGCACCGACACAACCAAACCGCGGGCGCGGTGACAAGATCCCCGCCCCGGTTTCCCATCGTTGGGGCGGTTTGTCCGCACGTCCGGCCCCTCCTCGTGCCGCTGACCGGCAACCGCGCGCGCGGGTTCCCGTTGTCGGGCAAGGCAATTCAGCCCACTGAACGCGGACTCGTTACGGTGGCCCGATTCCCGCAGCGCCGACGTGAGGAGACCCCGGTGAGCACCCTGCGCCACGGCCTGTACCTGCCGCCGTTCGGACCGTTCGGCGACCCGGCGGTGCTCGTCGAGCTCGCCGTGCGGGCCGAGGCCGCCGGCTGGGACGGGGTGTTCCTGTGGGACCACGTCGTGCCCGGCGCGCCACCGATCGCGGACCCGTGGACCACGCTCGGCGCGATCGCCCAGGCGACAAGCACGATCCTTCTCGGCCCGATGGTCACTCCCCCGGCGCGGCGCCGGCCGTGGGTGCTCGCGCGGCAGGCCTCGACCGTCAGCCGCCTCTCGCACGGCCGCCTCGTCCTCGGCACCGGCCTCGGCTCCGACGAAACCGGCGACTTCAGCCGCTTCGGCGAACCCCTCGGCCCCCGCTCGACGAAGTTCGACGAGGCCCTGGCGGTCGCCCGCGCGATCTGGTCGGGCGCCGCGGTGCACCACCGCGGCGAGCACTTCCACGTCGACCTCGACGCCGGCGCACCCGAACCGCACCCCATCCCCGTCTGGACCGCGATGTCCACCGACCACCCGCGCGTCCTCACCCGCGCCACCACGGGCGACGGCATCTTCCCCCTGGCCGGCCCGCACCCGCCGCCGCCGGACGAGCTGGCCCGGCTGGTCACCGCCGTGCGCCCTGCGGGCCGCCCCTTCGACGTCGCGGTGGCCGGCAACGCCAGCCCGGCCTGGGACCAACCCCCGACGGTCGACCTCGGCGCCCTGACCGAGGCGGGCATGACCTGGTGGCTCGAATCCCTGATCCACTTCGACCCGCTCGACCTGTCGTTGGCCGTCGTCGACGCGGGACCGCCGCGCCGGTGAAGCCTCGGACTGCCTGGCGGGGCCGGGGCTGTTACGTTCGGAAGAACCACGGTTGAGCACCCAGCCGTCACCAGACCCTGTCCCGGCCGCAAGCCGGGCACCCGGCCTGCTGGGTGCTCATCCGGCCCGGCGGGCCCGTGACCGCGGAGGGAACCGTCATGACCGACGATCTCAGAGCGGCCGGCGCGCGACGCCTGCCCACGCTCCACATCACCACCACGACCGCCGCCGGCACGACGGTGGTCACGGCCGCCGGGGAGATCGACACCGCGGTGTCGGACGCGCTGCGCGACGAGCTGGTCGCGGCCCTGGAAGCCCGCCCCGACGTGCTCGTCGTGGACCTGTCCGAGGTGCCGTTCTGCGACTCCAGCGGCCTTTCGGTGCTGATCGACGTCCGGGGCCGCGCGACCGAGGCCGGCATCCCGTTCCGCATCGTCACCCAGCAGCGCGGCCTGCTGCGCCCGATCGGGTTGCTGCACCTCGACTCGGTGCTGGAAATCCACCCGAGCCTGGACGCGGCCACCGGTACCGTCCCCTCGTCGTAGTGCGAGGCCGCGGCAGTGGGCCTAATGTCCTCACATGAGCGATCTGCCGCGGTTTCCCGAGGACTCCACGCCGCCTTCCTTCTCCGGCGAACCCCCACGTCCGGCCGTGCCCAACACCATCACGGTCGCGTTCTGGGCGTTCGTCGCCTCGACCGTGATCGGCATCGTCGCCGCTCTGCTGCTCTTCGGGCAGAAGGACGACCTCGTCGACGCCGCCCGCCGCACCAACCCGAACCTCAGCCAGGACGCGCTCAACCAGGCCGCGAACATCGCGCTCATCGTGGCGGTCGTGATCGCGGTCATCATCGCGCTGCTGTACCTGCTGTTCGCGGTGAAGCTGCGCGCCGGGCGCAACTGGGCGCGGATCGTGCTGACCGTGCTCACGGCGCTGCAGGTCCTGTCGCTCATCACGGGCAACGGCGGCACCTGGCTGAGCTACCTCTCGGCGCTGGCTGCCGTGATCGGCGTTGTGTTCTCGTTCCTCGGCGACTCCAACGCCTATATCGCGGCGGGCAAGCAGGTTCGGAGGTAACAACTCCGGCGGCGGCTGGCGGCTCTAGTGCACGTGCACTACGCTGAGTCTTGGTTGAGCCACCAGCCGCCGCGATTTCACCGCGCTCCGGGAGCGTTGGCGCCGATCGGCTGGGATGACCGAACTCCGGCCCGGGTCGGCCGTGACCCGGGTGCGCGGTCTACGAGAGGCGGGCCGCGATGAGCGCCCTACGCCGCACGAAAGCTCCTTCCACCAGGGTCGGCCACGTCGACCCGAAACGCCTGCTCGACCTGCACGTCCACCGTCCCGTACCAGGCGTGTCCGTGGTGGAGGTGGTCGGCGAGGTGGATCTCTGCACCGCCCCGCACCTCGCCGAGGTCGTCGAAGCCAGGATCCGCAGCACGGTCGGCGTGGTGATCATCGACCTCGGCCGCACCACGTTCCTCGCCGTCGCCGGCCTGAAGGTCCTGCGCCGCATGCAGCTGCTGGCCGAGCTCCTCGACACCGATTTCTACGTGGACCCCGGCGACTCCCACCCGGCTCGCCGCCTGCTTCAGCTCATGCCACTCGGCTGCGAACGCCCCGGCGCCGCCGCGGGCCTTTCACCCGTCCACGTCCCCGGCCAGCGGCGGCTCACCACCTGACCGTTTCCCGGCACACATCCGTGGCCGCGAACCCGGGCTCCGATGCCAAGATCACCCCGGGGACCACCACCGCGGACGCCGGGAGAGCATCATGCGCATCGGTTTCACCCTGCCCCAGTTCGGCCCGTTCGCCGGAGACGGCTCGGGCGTCACCCGCTTCGCCCGGCGCGCCGAGGAGCTCGGTGCCGCGAGCCTGTGGGTCGGCGACCGTCTGCTCGCGCCGGTGCACCCGACGGTCGGGTACGGCGGCTCCGACACGATCCCGGCCGAGTTCGCCGTGCGGCTCGACCCGTTCGCGCTGCTGGCCGCCGCGGCCGCGGTAACCGAGCGGGTGCGGCTCGGCACCAACGTGCTCAACGCGCCCTGGTACCCGCCCGCTCTGCTCGCGCGCTCGCTCACCACGATCGACGCGCTCAGCGGTGGCCGGCTGGTCCCGGGGCTGGGCACGGGCTGGTCTCCTGAGGAGTACGAGGCCGTGAACGTGCCGATGACCGAACGCGGCGCGCGCCTCGACGAATGCCTCGACGCCCTCGAAGCACTGTGGACCACCGATCCCGCCGAATACCGTGGCCGGCACTGGACCGTGCCCGAAACCCACGACTCGTTCAAGCCGGTCCGCACGCCGCCGGTGTACCTCGCCGGGTACGCGCCGGCCGCGATGCGCCGGATCGCGCGGCGGGCGGCGGGCTGGCTGCCGGTGATCACGCCACCGGCCGAGTACGACCCGGCGACCGCGATCCTGGCGCCGCTGGCGGACCTGCGGCAACTGGCCGAGGAAGCCGGCCGTGACCCCGCGGAACTGGGCGCGATCCTGCGCGTCTACCCGCGGGCCGGCGCCGGCGTGGCCGACGTGGTCACGGTCATCGAGCGCACCGCCCAAGACACCGAGCTTCGCGACGTGTTCGTCGACCTCACCTTCACCGCGCGCAGCACCGACCACGCCCTCGAGCTCGTGGAGACGATCTTGGGGCAGACCTCCCACGAGCCCGCGTGACGCGTTCACCCTCCGTTGGTTGCCCGCCGGGGTCCGGAGTGCCGAAGATGTCGGGATGATCGAGCGCCACCACCACCGGCACGAGTCCGACGAGAACGACGGACTCGCCGAAGCCGCCCGGCACGCCGGCTTCGACCTCGGGACCGACGTCGCCCAGCCGGTGGCCGGGCACGAGCACAACGCCTTCGACGCGGAGGTCGACCTCGGCGTGGACGGCGAGCCGCCGGAGCTGCGCGGCTGACCGAAGATCATCACCGGGTGCGAAGATGGCCCCCGACCGGAGCCAGGTCGGGGGCCATCGTCTCGGGCCGGTGCGCTGTGCCCGCCTCTCGGCAGATCGCGCAACGCGGCGCCAGCCGGATGCCTGGGCAGCCGGACGGAACACCGCCTCGACGAGGGGTGAGCCCGGCGGACACAAAACGCATCGGCCGACTCCTTCAACATCACGAGCGGCGATCGCTATTCCCGCTCAGGCGGGCCCTGGTCCGGGGTCGCGAAAGTCGTCCGGGCTGACCTCGTCGAGCAGGTCGCGGAACTGGCGGATCTCGTCCTCGGTGCCCACGCCCGGCTCGCCGCCGAGCGCTTCGGCCGGGTCCTCGCCGCCGGCCACCGTCACGTCCACCGCGGCCTCGGCGAGCACAGCCTCGGCGACGTCGATGGGTGCGTGGGCGCGCAGCCCGACCGCGATCGCGTCGCTGGGCCGCGCCGACACGCGCACACCGTCCGAGAGCACCAGGTCGGCGTGGAAGATGCTGTCGCGCAGCTCGGTGACCTCGACGCTCGTGACTTGCCGGCCGAACGCCGACACCACCTCGAGGATGAGCTCGACGGTGCCCGGCCGGGCCGAGGTCACCTGCTCCTGCGCGGCGGCCAGTTCCTGCGCCTCCGGTGCGCCGATGGTGATGGCCAGCCAGCGGCGCTGCCCCGTTTCCTCGCGCAGCAGCACCACCGGCGCCACCTCCTGGGCGACGACGGCGAGACCCTGGACCCGCACTTGCACCATGTGGTTCACCCGCTTCCGGACTGAGATCCCCCTGGGGGACATACCCAGTGTCGCGCGCGGGCACGCGTACCCGCGCGGGGCGGGGTCAGGTAAAACTGGACACAGCGGCCACGAACTCGGCCGCCACGTCGTAGAGCTTGCGGTTTCCGTCCTGCGAACGCTTCACGAGCCGTTGGAAAGCTTCCTCGGCCGTGATGCGGTGAGCGGCCATCAGGATGCCTTTGGCCTGGTCGATGATGGCGCGCGTGTCCAGCGCGCGGTTGAGCTGGGCCACCAGCTCCTGCGCGTCGAAGTAGCGCCGCGCGCTGCGCAGGCCGAACACCACGGTGGCGGTGTAGAGCTCCAGGATTTTCACCTCGAGGTCGCTGAACCCGTGTTCACCGAACCCGAACAGGTTCATCGCGCCGCTGATGTCGCCGTCGACGGTGAGCGGGGCGGCCAGGAAGCTCGCCACGCCGAGCTCGTCGGCGGCCGAGGCGAACTGCGGCCACAGGTCGGCCACCGCGCCGACGCCGACCCGCACGGGCGCCCCCGTCTCGGCCGCGCGCAGGCACGGCCCGTCGCCGATGCGGTACTGCTCGCGGTCGAAGTTCACCGCGCGCTGGTCGGTGCTGGCGACGGTCTCCCCGACACCGTCCCGCACCAGCGTGATGCTGGCCATGTCTGCCCCGGCCACCACACCGACCACGTGCTCACAGACCGCCTGCAGCATCTGGCCGAGATCGAGTTCCTGGTGGTCGAGCATCGCGGTCAGCGACTCCATCGCCACGGTGACTTCGTCAAGCCGCGCGGATAGCCGTTCCTGGCCGCCGGTCATGTTTCCCAGACCCTTCTCTTGGGTACTTGAAGGGCGCTGCAGACCAGGCGAGACCCGGGCGCGCGCCACCACTGGCCGCTAGCGCTTTAACGGGTCCTCGGGCGACATTACTGCATCCCGATCACCTGTCCGACACGCGGTGCCGCTCCCTCTCACCACCCCGTACGAGTCGCGAAACCGAGGTGTCGAAGCCTGACCGAGTGGGTATGCGGGGGTCATGGAGAACGAAGCAGTCGGCAGCTCGCCGAGCCAAGGGATGCCGGCCGTCGACAACCTGCTCGCCGAGGTGGTCGAGCTGCGTCTGCCCGCCGAGACCGCGCAGATCCCGCTGGTGCGGATGCTGGCCCAGGCGGTGGCCGCGCGCGCCGACTACGGGCTCGACGCGATCGCCGACGCGAAGATGGCTGTCGACGAGGCGTGCGCACAGCTCGTGGAACTCGCCGACTTCGGCGAGACCATGACCTGCCGCTTCCGCGTGGCGCCCGAGGGCATCGCCATCACCGTGGAGACCCGCACCGGGCACGCGCGGTTGCCGAGCGAGCGCAGCTTCGGGTGGCACGTGCTCACGACGCTGGCCGCCGCCGTGTCGGCCACCAGCACCCCGGCTCGCGACGCCATCGGCAACACCCTGGCGATCCACCTCGAACTGGGCCCGGGGACGGCCAGGTGAACCAGCCGCCGATCACCCGGCGCCGGGACGAGTACGCCCACACGGTGCCGCTGTTCGAAGAGTTCGTCGCCCTCGACGCGGACGATCCGCGCCGCCCGCGCCTGCGCGAGCAGCTGGTGACGGAGTTCCTCCCGGTCGCCGAGCACATCGCCACGCGTTTCACCGGCCGCGGCGAGCCGCGCGAGGACCTCGTGCAGGTGGCCCGCATCGGGCTGCTCAACGCCATCGACCGGTTCACCCCGGATCGCGGCCCGGACTTCCTCTCCTTCGCCGTGCCCACGATCATGGGCGAGATCCGCCGCCACTTCCGCGACACCGGCTGGTCCGTGCGCGTGCCGCGCCGGCTCAAGGAACTGCACCTCGCCCTGAGCCACGGCTCGAGCGCGCTGTCTCAGACTCTCGGCCGCGCGCCGACGCCGACGGAACTCGCGGAGCACCTCGGGCTCGACGTCGACGAAGTCCACGAAGGTCTCATCGCCGGCAACGCCTACCAGACGCTGTCGGTCGACAAGCCCGTGCACGACGACGCGGAACCCCTCTCGCTCGCGGACACCCTCGGCGAGGAAGACGCGGAGCTCGAGCACATCGAAAACCACGAGGCCCTGGAACCGCTGCTGCGCGAACTGCCGCAGCGCGAACGCGCGATCCTCGTGATGCGCTTCTTCGGCGGTCTCACGCAAACCCAGATCGCGCACCGCGTGGGCATTTCCCAGATGCACGTCTCGCGCCTGCTGTCACAGACCCTGGAACAACTTCGCGGAAAACTCACCACCGACCCGTGAGCACGGTAATAACCGAAATCTTTTCACCGAGAACGCCGAAAACCGCCACACGGCAACGGAAATCCCGCATCGCAGGGCGCTGGTCCTCGTTACCGAAGCGCGATTTCTTCACCCGCCGGAGCGACCCCGTTGTCCACCCCTTCGTCTTCTGCAAGGATTCATTCCCTTCCACGACGAAGGAGTGTCCGGTGGCTTCGATCCTCAACCCGTACATCAGCTTCCGCGACGACGCCCGGCAGGCGATGGAGTTCTACCAGGACGTGTTCGGCGGGACGCTGACCGTGAACACGTTCGGGGAATCCGGTATGCCGGACTCCCCCGCGGCGAACAACATCATGCACGCTCAGCTCGAGACCGAGAACGGGTTCACGTTGATGGCGGCCGACACGCCGCCGGGCATGGACCACAACCCCGGCACCAACATCTCGGTCAGCCTCAGCGGCGACGACGGCGACCAACTGCGCGGCTACTGGGCCAAGCTCTCCGACGGCGGCACCGTCGCGGTGCCGCTGGAAAAGCAGATGTGGGGCGACGAGTTCGGCATGTGCGTCGACAAGTTCGGCATCGGTTGGATGGTCAACATCACGCAGCCGCAAGGCTGAGCGCACCCGGCGGCGGCACCCGGGCTGCCGGGCCGCCGCCGGGTGACCGCCGCGTGTCCGGCAACCGTACGGGGAGGAGACGTGATGCGGGTCGTGATCGTCGGAGGCGGGTTCGCCGGGTACAACGCGGCGAAGCGACTGCGCAGGACCGCGGACGACGACGTGGAAGTGGTGGTGGTCAACCCCACCGACTACTTCCTCTACCTGCCACTGCTGCCGGAGGTCTCGGCCGGGCTGCTCGACCCGCGCAGCATCACCGTCTCGATCCCCGGCACCCTGCGCGGCGTGCGGCTGGCGCTCGGCACGGTGACCACTGTGGACTTCGACGCGCACACGATCGGCTACACCGACCCCGAGGACCGCGACCACGAGCTGTCCTACGACCGGCTCGTGCTCGCCGCCGGCAGCGTGAACAAGCTCCTGCCGATCCCCGGCGTCGCCGAGACCGCCCACGGGTTCCGCGGGGTGCCGGAGGCGCTCTACCTGCGCGACCACATCACCCGCCAGATCGAGCTCGCCGCCGCGGCCGACGATCCGGAGGAGCGCACGGCTCGCTGCACGTTCGTGGTCGTGGGCGCCGGCTACACCGGCACCGAGGTCGCGGTCCAGGGTCCGGCGTTCACCGAGGCGCTCGCCGCGCGCCACCCCGAGCTCACGGGGCAGCCGGTGCGCTGGCTGTTGCTCGACATCGCCGACCGCGTGCTGCCCGAACTGGCGCCACGCCTGGGCAAGACCGCCGACACCGTGCTGCGCGAGCGCGGCGTCGAGGTCCTGATGAAGACGTCGGTGAAGGACGCCACCGCCGACGCCGTCACGCTCACCACCGGCGAACGCGTCCCGACGCGGTCGCTCGTGTGGTGCGTCGGAGTGCGACCCGACCCGCTCGTCGCCGATGTCGGCCTGCCCACCACCAAGGGCCGCGTCGTGGTGACCGCGCAGCTCGGCGTGCCGGGCTACCCGGACGTGTTCGCGTGCGGCGACGTCGCGGCCGTGCCCGACCTGACACGGCCGGGTGAGTGCACGGCGATGACCGCGCAGCACGCGGAACGCCAGGGCAAGCTCGCGGGGACGAACGTCGCCGCGTCACTCGGGTACGGCCGGCCCGGCACCTACCGCCACCACGACCTCGGGTTCGTGGTCGACCTGGGCGCCGGCCGCGCGGCGGCCAACCCGCTGCACGTGCCGCTTTCGGGCTGGCCCGCGAAGATCGTGACTCGCGCGTACCACCTGCTGGCGATGCCGGGCAACCGCCTGCGCACCGCCACCAACTGGGGTCTCGCGACGGTGAGCCGCCGCCCGACCGTCCAACTGGGACTGGTCCGGGGCTCGTCCGTGCCGCTGGACACCGACTCCCCCGAGGTGCCGCATCGCCGGCACTGAGTCCACTGTGGAAATCTCCGGTTCCACAGTGGACTGATCAGGCCTTCACCTCGACGGACGCGCCCACCGGCAGCCCGGCGAAGAACACCTCCGAGTCGGCGTCGGCCAGGTGGATGCAGCCGTGGGAGGGCTTGTCCAACGGCCCGGCGTGGAACGCGATCCCGCCGGCCGCGAAGAACACCGAGTTCGGCATCGGGTCGCCGTACTCGCTGCTGGTGTGCACCTTGTCCTTCCACGCGACCTTGAAGCTGCCCACCGGCGTCGGCTGGCTCGCGTCGCCCGGTTCCATCGCGACCGGTCCGCGCACGACCACGCCGTCCTTGAGCAGCCACGCAAGCCGCAGCGACAGGCTCGCGCACGCGCCGGTCGTGACCGCGCACGGCGGGGACGGAGGCGGCGGCGGGGCGGTCGACGTGGGCGTGGTCTCGGTGGTGGCCGGCGCGAGGCCCGAGGTCTCGGCCAGCGGCGTGGGGGTGGTGGTGGCCGCCTGCGGCGCGGCGCACGCCGTCATCGCGGCCGCGACGGCCACGAGCACTCCCGTCGCGAAGGTCTTTCCCTGCATCGACAACTCCTGTCGTCCCGGTCCACCGTGATCAACGGGTGAGCGGGCGGGAAGGTTGAGTCCGTGACCGCGGACCCTACCGACATGAAATGTTGACGCGTCATCAAAGCCTGGTAGGTTCGACGCCAGGAACTCGCGAGGAAGTGGACATGGAACTCGGTATCTACAGCTTCGGCGACCGGACGCCCGACCCGGTGACCGGTGAACAGGTGTCGGTGGCGCAGCGGCTCGCCGAAACGGTGGAGCGCATCAAGCTCGCCGACGAGCTCGGGCTCGGGTTCTACGGCCTGGGCGAGCACCACCTGGAGCACTACGCCATCTCGAACCCCGCCACCGTGCTGGCCGCGGCGGCGAGCGTCACCGAGCACATCACGCTCGCGAGCGCGGTCACGGTGCTCTCCACCGAGGACCCGGTGCGCGTGTACCAGCAGTTCACCACGCTCGACCAGCTCAGCCGCGGCCGTGCGGAACTGCTTGCCGGGCGCGGGTCGTTCACCGAATCGTTCCCGCTCTTCGGCGCCGACCTCGGCGACTACGACGAGCTGTTCGAGGAGAAGCTCGCCCTGCTGCTGCGCATCGACCGCGAGGACCCGATCACGTGGTCGGGCCGCTTCCGCCCGCCGCTGAACGACGCGCACATCTACCCGCGCCCGTACGGCCGGCGCCTGCGCATCTCCGTCGGCACCGGCGGAAACCCGGAGTCCTCGATCCGCGCCGGGCTGCTCGGCCTGCCCGTGGTCTACGCCGTGATCGGCGGCGAGCCGGAGCGCTTCGCGCCGCTCGTGGACCTCTACCGCCGCGCGGCCGCGGCCGGCGAGCACGCCGACGACGAGCACGACGTGACCATGGGCGCCATCGGCTTCGTCGCCGAGAACTCCCAGGACGCCAAGGAAACCTTCTACCCGTACTGGCTCGAGACGATGAAGTGGGGCGCGCGCTCACGCGGCTGGGCCGTGCCCACGCGCCGCGAGTACGACCAGTACACCGAGGGCGCCCGCGCACTGTTCGTCGGCAGCCCGAACGAGGTGGCCGAGCGCATCATCAGCGTCGGCAAGCTGACCGGCGCCGACCGCTACGCCATGCAGATGGACTGGTCGGGCGTGCCGCACGCGAAGGTGATGAAGGCGATCGAGCTGCTGGGCACCGAAGTGCTCCCGCAGATCCGCAAGGAGTTCGGCTGAGGCCCGAGCACCGGGAAGAGCCTCAGCAGAACTGCTTCGCCCCGCCGGCCAGCCGCGCCGCCCGCTCCACCGCCACGTGTAGCAGATCGGTTGGGGCGCAACACGTTTCCACCAGTCCGGCAACGAGTGCCGCCTCCGGCGTGAACGTACGCTCGCCCGAGCGGACCGTGCGCCAGACCGGGCCGGCGTGGCGGCGCAACACCGCCTCGACGGCGGGCGGCACGTGCGCGGCCGCGCCGAGCCCGAGCCGCCCCTGAGCCATCACGCGCAGGTCGGTGGCCGCCGCCAGGGCGTAGCCGGCGCCCAGCGCGTCTCCGCCGATCGCGGCGACGACCGGGCTCGGGTGGTTCGCGATGGCGAGCACGGCCCGCTCCAGCCGGTCCGCCGTGCCGGCGAAGCCGCGGGCGAACACGTCGTCGCCGCCGGTGAGGACGACCGCGTACGAGCCGCCGATGTAGCCCAGCGCAGCGGTGATCCGGTCCAGCGTCTCGGGAACCATGCTCCCGCAAGGGTTCTCGTGCATCCGGACCACCGCGACGCCGTGGTCGTGCTCCAGGTCGATCATGCGCCGTCCTCCCCACACCCGATCGCAGCGCCCCACGGGAGACGGCTCACGACGGGATGTCGATGCCGTAGTCCCGGATCTTGCGGTAGATCGTGGCCCTCGACATGCCGAGGGAGTGGGCCGCGCGGGACTTGTTCCCGTCGGCGTCGAGGAGGCTGCGCACGATCGCGTCGCGCTCCAGCGACTCCAGCGGGTTGAGCACGCGCTTGACCACCGTCCGGCACTCCGGCGGCAGGTCCTCGGGCTCGATCACGCCGGCGCGGCGGGTGTGCACGACCTTGCGCAGTACCTGCCGCAGCTGGGCGACGTTGCCCGGCCACTCGTTGCGCAGGAGCAGTTGCAGCGCGGCCGGCGAGCAGTGCAGCAGCGGGCCCTTGCCGAGCTGCGCGAGCAGGAACGGCACGAGCACGCGCACGTCCTCGATGTGGTGGCGCAGCGGCGGCACCGTGACCGACGTCGGGAAGTGGCGCATCAGGTCGGTGTCGAGACCGTCCTGCTCACCCTCCGACACCGTCGCGACGCCCCACACGCGGGCGTCGAGCCGCGCGTCGTCGAGAACCGCGGCCAGTGCCCGCTGCTCCTGCTGCGAGAGCTTGTCGAGGTGGCGGAACACCACCGTGCCCGGGCCCTTGCGCAGCGCGCGCCGCACCGGGACCTCCCACTCCCCCGGCTTGATGCCGTCGAGCTCCACGACCTCGCACGGCGCGCTCGCCATGGAGCCGGAATGTGCGGCGCGGGCGACGGCGAGCTTGCCGCTGCCGGGTCCGCCCTCGACCACGGTCCACTTCCGGTCGCGCGCGAAGCGGCCGACCGAGTGACACGCCCGCACCCACAACGCGCCCGTGCCGACGATGCCGGGCAGCACGGGCTGGCGCGTGTCGATGCGCGCGGACACGACCTCGGGCTCCTGCAGCAGCCGGGCCCGCACGACGCCGCCGGCCGGGCCGACGTCGCTCGAGACCGGCGTGTACGACAGCCGCGCGCGGGCGCCGCTGGGCAGGTCCATCGACAGGGAGCGGTCCGACTGCGAGCTCAGCGCCTCGACGGCCCGGGCCAGCAGCGCGGCCTGGTCCTCGGGCACGAGCAGCTGGCGGGCGTGGTCGTTGAGCATCACGAGGTCGTTGTTGACCGCGAGCACGATCCCCTGCCCGCGCCGGCACGCCCGCAGGTACGCCGAGAACAGGCTCAGCTCGCGCAGGCCGACCTGGGTGGTCAGCTCCGTCTCGATGTCGTGCGCGGTCGCCTTGGCCAGCGCCAGCAGCAGCGGGCCGGCGTCCTTCTTCCAGCACGTGAGATCCAGCAGGCCGAGGACCTGGCCCGAGATCGGGTGACGGATGGGCACGCCGGCGCACGCGAGCGTGTCGAGGTTCTCCGCGTAGTGCTCGTGACCGAACACCGCGGTCGCCTGCCGGCCTTCGAGCGCCGTGCCGATCCCGTTCGTGCCGACGAACTCCTCGGCGTAGCTGAACCCGCGCGCGAGCTGCACCCCGTCGAGGTAACGCTCGAGCGCGCGGTCCTCCGTCCGGCGGTCCAGCACCAGCGCCTGGTCGTCGGTGAGCACCACGCTCACCGCCAGGTCGCTGAGCTTGTCCTCCAGGGCGTCGAGCACCGCGCCCGCGCTCTGCAGCAGCGGCGTCTCGAGGTTGGGATCCTCCACGTACGGAGTCTTCACGTGGTCGGCGGCCACCCGGTGCGTCCGGGACCGCCACCACGAAGCGAGGATCGTCTTGCGGACGCTTTCCGCGTCGACCTCCTCGGTGGACAAGAACTGCTCCCTGGCGTTCGCCAGCCGCTCCGGCGACGAAATGGAGGCGCCTGCGTCGGTCAAAGCCTCACCTCCCGGCAGTAGGGCGTCGTGCGCCCCGGCCAGGCACACGACGTCGTGTGCCAGCAACCATAACGGCAGCCCTGACCACTGCCTGTCTCAAATTGAGACCACCATCACAGGGTACTCACGGTGTCATCTCCTGCATCCGGACGGCGACGTGCGAGCTGCATCCGGTGCCCGGCGGCCAGGCGGCCGGGGACCGGATCACCACCCGCGAGCGGCGCGAACCAAGCCGAGCCAGGAACTGCCGACGACCGATCAGGTGGAGGTACACGGCGTGAGTCGACAAAGTCTGAGCAAGGCACACAAGAAGATCACGGAACTTTCGTGGGAACCGACCTTCGCGACCCCCGCGAAGCGCTTCGGGACCGACTACAAGTTCGACAAGGCCCCCAAGAAGGATCCGCTCAAGCAGATCCTTCGGTCCTACTTCCCGATGGAGGAGGAAA
The DNA here is from genome assembly GCF_040607795.1 of Amycolatopsis sp. NPDC005232. Lineage (NCBI taxonomy): Bacteria > Bacillati > Actinomycetota > Actinomycetes > Pseudonocardiales > Pseudonocardiaceae > Amycolatopsis > Amycolatopsis sp. NPDC005232. Next base: position 31,602 of record NZ_JBEXHL010000018.1, read on the forward strand.
AGGACAACCGCGTGTTCGGCGCCATGGATGGCGCCATCCGCGGCAACATGTTCCGCCAGGTCCAGGAACGCTGGATGGAGTGGCAGAAGCTCTTCCTGTCCATCATCCCGTTCCCGGAGATCTCGGCCGCCCGCGCGATGCCGATGGCCATCGACGCGGTGCCGAACCCCGAGGTGCACAACGGCCTCGCGGTGCAGATGATCGACGAGGTTCGCCACTCGACGATCCAGATGAACCTCAAGCGCCTCTACATGAACCACTACATCGACCCCGCCGGGTTCGACATCACGGAGAAGGCGTTCTCGAACAACTACGCCGGCACCATCGGCCGGCAGTTCGGCGAGGGCTTCATCACCGGTGACGCGATCACCGCGGCCAACATCTACCTCACGGTGGTGGCCGAGACCGCGTTCACGAACACCCTGTTCGTCGCCATGCCCTCGGAAGCGGCGGCCAACGGCGACTACCTGCTGCCCACGGTGTTCCACTCCGTGCAGTCCGACGAGTCCCGCCACATCAGCAACGGTTACTCCATCCTGCTGATGGCGCTGGCGGACGAGGACAACCGGCAGCTGCTCGAGCGCGACCTGCGCTACGCGTGGTGGAACAACCACTGCGTGGTCGACGCGGCCATCGGTACCTTCATCGAGTACGGCACGAAGGACCGCCGCAAGGACCGTGACAGCTACGCGGAGATGTGGCGTCGGTGGATCTACGACGACTACTACCGCAGCTACCTCATCCCGCTCGAGAAGTACGGCCTGAAGATCCCCCACGACCTCGTGGAAGAGGCGTGGGACCGGATCATCAACAAGCACTACGTGCACCGCGTGGCGCAGTTCTTCGCCACCGGGTGGCCGGTGAACTACTGGCGCATCGACCCGATGACCGACACCGACTTCGAGTGGTTCGAGTCGAAGTACCCGGGCTGGTACAACCAGTTCGGCAAGTGGTGGGAGGCGTACAACCGCCTGCGCTACCCGGGCAAGAACAAGCCGATCGCGTTCGAGAACGTGGGCTACGAGTACCCGCACCGCTGCTGGACCTGCATGGTCCCCGCCCTGATCCGCGAGGACATGGTGACCGAGAAGGTCGACGGTCAGTGGCGCACCTACTGCTCGGAGACCTGCGCCTGGACCGACACCACGGCGTTCCGCAGCGAGTACGAGGGCCGCGAAACCCCGAACATGGGCCGGCTCACGGGCAAGCGCGAGTGGGAGACGCTCTACGACGGCATGGACCTCGCCGACATCATCTCCGATCTCGGCTACGTCCGCGACGACGGGAAGACCCTGATCCCGCAGCCGCACCTCGACCTCGACGACCCGAAGAAGCTGTGGACTCTCAACGACGTCCGCGGGATCACCTTCGGCAGCCCGAACATCGCGCTCAACAAGATGTCGGACGCCGAGCGCGAGGCGCACCTCGCCGCGTACAAGGCGAACCCGAACGTCACGGTGGCCTGAGGCCGCACCCCGAAACGGTTCCCGCCGGGGTTCCCGGGTTCGAATCCCGGGTGCCCCGGTGGGTGCCCCCATCCCCAGGAGCGGTGGCCATGGGCGACAAGCACAAGATCCGGTTCGAACCGGTCGGCATCGACATCGAAGCCGACGAGGACGAGACCATCCTCGATGCGGCCTTCCGGCAGGGCGTGATGCTCATGCACGGCTGCAAGGAGGGCCAGTGCTCGGCGTGCAAGTCCTTCTTGCTCGAGGGCGACCTGCAGATGGACCGGTACTCCACGTTCGCGTTGGCCGACTACGAAAGCGAAGAAGGGTTCGTGCTGCTCTGCCGAGGGCACGCGTACTCCGACCTCGAGATCGAGCTGACCAACTACGACGAGGACATGATCCGGTCCGGCCTGCCGGTCGTCACGGCGGGAACCACGGTGGAGTCCATCACCGAGCTGACCCACGACATCTCGCTCGTCCGCCTGAAGGTGGACGAGGACGCGGGCATCCGGTTCCACCCGGGGCAGTACGTGGACATCAAGATCCCGGGCACGGACGAGCACCGTTCGTTCTCCATGGCCAACGTCACGGTGGCCGGCGGGATCCTCGAGTTCATCATCAAGCGCTACCCCGGTGGCAAGTTCTCGGCACTGCTCGAAGGATCCCTGTCCGCCGGCGACCCGCTGGAGGTGACCGGGCCGTACGGCACGTTCACCCTGCGGGTCAGCTCCGACCGGCGGCTGGTCTTCGTCGGCGGCGGGGCCGGGATGTCCCCCATCCTGGCACTGCTGCGGCAGATGGCGGAAAGCGGCAACGAGCGGGAAGTCGTGTACTACTACGGCGCCCGCACCGAGCGGGACCTCTTCCACCTCGAAGAGATGGAAGAACTCGCCCGGCAGCTGCCGAAGTTCCGGTTCGTGCCGTGCCTGTCCGATACCGCTCCCGAAGGCTGGCCGGGTGACGGCGAAGGCCAGCTCGGGCTCGTGACCCAGGTGCTCGAACGCCGGGAGGAAAACCTCCCGGAATGCGACGTGTACCTGTGCGGCCCGCCGCCGATGATCGACGCGGCCCTGCCCCTGCTGGAAAGCCTGGGCGTGCCGTCCGATCAGGTCTTCTACGACAAGTTCACGATCACGGCCGCGGCGGAGGACTGACCACCGCAGGCCGATCCCACCCGAAGCAGACCACCACACACAGAGAGGTGTGCTCATGGTCAGTACGGAAAAGCCCCAGCAGAGCTTCCCGAAGCCGGAGTTCACGGGCGCCGAAGCCGGGCTGCTGGACTTCCCGAGCTCGAAGAGCCGAAGCTACAACTACTTCAAGCCGCGCAAGATGCGTGCGACGATTTACGAGGACGTGACCTTCGACGTCCAGCCCGACCCCGATCGTCACCTCTCCCAGGGCTGGATCTACGGCTTCGCGGACGGCCCCGGCGGCTACCCGAAGGAGTGGACGGAGCTCAAGTCCGGCAACTGGCACGAGTTCCTCGACCCCAACGAGGAGTGGGAACAGACGATCTTCCGGAACAATTCCAATGTCGTCCGGCAGATCCAGCTCAACCTCGACAACGCCAGGAAAGCCGGCGCCTACCAGAACTGGGCGCCGAGCTGGAGCAAGTTCGTGGAACGGCATCTGGGTGCCTGGATGCACGCCGAGCACGGGCTCGGCATGCACGTGTTCTGCTCGGAGCAGCGCTCGGCGCCCACGAACATGATCAACAACGCGATCGCCGTGAACACCGCGCACAAGCTGCGTTTCGCTCAGGACCTCGCGCTCTACAACCTGGACCTGACCGAGTCGGGGATTGACTTCGACGGCGCGGTGCACCGCTCGGTGTGGCACGAGGACCCGGCGTGGCAGGGCGTGCGTGAGAACGTCGAGCGCCTCACGGCGATCGGCGACTGGGCCGAGTCGCTGTTCGCCGCCAACGTGGTGTTCGAGTCCCTGGTGGGTGAGCTCTTCCGCAGTCACCTGGTGATGCAGGTGGCCGCCCGCAACGGCGACTACGTCACGCCCACGGTCGTCGGCGCCGGCGAGCACGACTACGGGCGTGACCGCTCCTACACACGGGCCCTGTTCAGCATGCTCACCAGCGACGTCGAGCACTCCGCGCACAACAAGCAGGTGCTCACGTCGTGGCTCGAGAAGTGGGTGCCGGTGTCCGAGGCGGCCGCCCGCACGCTGCAGCCGATCTGGTCGCAGCCGCAGGAGAAGGTCGTGACCTTCGCCGAGTCCTGGGACCGCTCGGTGACCAGCCTGCGCAGCCTCCTGTCCGACCTCTCTCTCGACGAACCGAAAGGGCTGCTTTCATGACCGCGAGCAGGCAGTTTAGCGTCGACCGCACCGCGTCGAACATGTGCGGCGTCACCCTGATGAACAACCAGAACGGCTACGTCGTGGCTGAGGTCATGCGCGCCAAGCCGGGGATCACGGTGGCGGAGTACCCGTCCATGATCCGCCTGGACGGCTCGAACAAGATCGTCTTCAACTGGGACGAGATCTCCGAGGCGATCGGCTTCGACTTCGGGCAGCCGGACTTCGAGGAGATCATGTCGACCCACTACGGGCGCATGGTCCACCTCGACGACGAGACGGTGCTGTTCGCCAACCCCGAGGACGCGGCCGAGTACATCGACTTCGACCTCGAACCGGTCGAGTAGCCCGCGCACGAACCCGGTTCGCCCCGAGGGGGGCCGGGCCGGGACGGTGCTCGCCGTCCCGGCCCCGGCCCCGGGGCCCTTCCCGCGAAAGGACTCCCCATGTACCGCAAGGACGGCGAGAGCTATTTCATCGTCGACAGCCACGTGCACTTCTGGGACGGCTCGCCCGCCAACCAGGCCAACCGGTACGGCAAGGGCTTCATCGAGTGCTTCTACGACCACCACCGCACTCTCAGCCCCGCCGAGTGGCTGTGGTCGCTGGAGAAGTTCGGCAAGTACTCCGAGGAGACGCTGATCGACGACCTGTTCACGACGGGCTACGTGGACAAGGCCATCTTCCAGCCGACCTACCTCACCGAGTTCTACGTCAACGGGTTCAACACGACCGAGCAGGACGGGGCCGTCGCGGAGAACAACCCCGGCAAGTTCATCGTCAACGGCGCCTTCGACCCTCGCGACGGCGAGGCCGGGCTGGACAAGCTCGAAGCGCTGGCCGAGCGGTGGGACCTCAAGGGCGTGAAGCTCTACACGGCGGAGTGGAAGGGCGAGTCGAAGGGCTGGCAGCTGTCGGACCCGTGGGCCCACCGGTACCTGGAGAAGTGCGAGCAGCTGGGGATCCGCAACGTCCACGTCCACAAAGGACCCGCGATCGACCGGAGCGAGCGAGGCTCGGCCGATGTCGCCGACATCGACGACGCTGCCGTCGCCTTCCCGAACCTGAACTTCGTCGTCGAGCACGTGGGCCTGCCCCGGTTCGAGGACTTCTGCTGGATCGCCACGCAGGAACCCAACGTCTACGCCTGCCTCGCCGTGGCGATGCCGTTCATCCACACGCGGCCGCGCTACTTCGCGCAGGTCGTGGGCGAGCTGTTGTACTGGCTCGGGGAGAACCGCATCACCTTCGCCAGCGACTACGCGATCTGGCAGCCGAAGTGGCTCGTCGAGTCCTTCGTGGACTTCGAGTTCCCCGAGGACATGCAGGGCGACTACGGCACGCTGACCACGGACGCTAAGAAGAAGATCCTCGGCCTCAACGCCGCGCAGCTCTACGACCTCGAAGTGCCCGCGGAGGTGACCGCCGGGATGGCCGGTGCCCGCGCGGCCGCCGGAGCGAGTTCGAAGGTCCCGGCATGACCGCGGCGACAGCGGAAACGCTGACCAGCAGAGTATGGCGTGCCCTGGCCGACGTCGTGGACCCCGAGTTCCACGAGCCGATCACGGACCTCGGGTTCGTGACCGGCGTCCGCGTGCACCTGCACAACGACCGCGGCCACTCGGTTTCGGTGCGGCTGCGGCTGCCCGCGTACTTCTGCGCGCCCAACTTCGCGTACCTGATGGTGGCCGACGCACACGACGCGGTGCTGAGCCTGCCGAGCGTCGACACGGTCGACATCGTGCTGGAGGGGCGCGCCGGCGACGAGGTCGCTGCCGCCGGTTTCGGCGGCTCGGTCCCCGAACAGGCCGGCGGTGGGCTCGCCGCGCTCCCGGCGGGCTTCCGGCGCGAGGCGCACCTGGCCTGCATGGAGCGGGCCGTGCGCAAGCTGGTGGACGAGGGCTGGCAGGTCGATGCGCAGCGGTCCCCCGAGCGCGAGAGCCTGCTGCGGTTCGCCAAGGGCGTGCGCGTGTCCATCGAGGACAGTACGAAACCGCGGTACTACCGGACCGGCGACGAGGTGCGAGAGGAGGTACCGTCGTGAAAGCGGTGCAGTTGCGCGGTTACGACCGCACCCCCGAGCTCGTCGAGGTGCCCGACGCCCGCGTGCAGGGACCGCTCGACGTGGTGGTGAGGATCGGCGGCGCCGGCGTGTGCCGCACGGATCTGCACATCATCGAGGGTCAGTGGGCGGAGAAGTCGGGCGTCACGCTGCCCTACACGCTCGGCCACGAGAACGCGGGCTGGGTCGCGGAGATCGGCGAGGGTGTCACGTCGGTGTCCGTGGGCGACCCGGTGATCCTGCACCCGCTCGCCACGTGCGGGCTGTGCAAGGCGTGCCGCGCGGGCGATGACGTCCACTGTGTACAGTCGGCGTTCCCGGGGATCGACCGTGACGGCGGCTACGCGGAATACCTGCGCACCAACGCGCGGGCTGTGGTAAAGCTGGACTCCTCGCTCGAACCGGCGGCCGTGGCGGCGCTGGCCGACGCGGGGCTCACCGCGTACCACGCCGCCCGCAAGGCGGCGGCTCACCTGCACCCGGGTGAGCGCGTGGTGTCGATCGGCGCGGGCGGGCTCGGCCACATCGGCATCCAGGTGCTGAAGGCGATCAGCCCCGCGGAGCTGATCGTGGTCGACCGGTCTCCGGAGGCGCTGAAGCTCGCGGGCGAGCTCGGTGCCGACCACCTCGTGGTGGCCGACGGCTCGGAAGCCCAGGCGGTGCTCGAGCTCACGGGCGGCGAAGGCGCGGAAGCCGTCGTCGACTTCGTGGGCGAGGGCGGCGCGATCGAGGCCGGCGTGAAGATGTTGCGACGCGCCGGGAACTACTACGTGGTCGGCTACGGCGGGACGCTGGCGGTGCCGACCATCGACATCATCTCCACCGAAATCAACTTCGTCGGCAACCTCGTCGGGTCCTATTCGGATCTCGCCGAGCTCATGGTGCTTGCCGCGCAAGGAAAAGTCGCGCTGCACACCAGCACATACGCCCTGACCGACTTCGAGAAGGCGCTCGACGATCTGGACCGCGGCCTCGTCCGCGGCCGCGCGATCCTCGTGCCCTGACCGCCGGCAGGTTCAGCCGCGACCACGACCACCGTAGGAGAAGGACAGACATGGCCAAGGACTTGCGCTTCAACGTCGAAGCCCGCCAGCTGCTGGAGTCGGGCGTGAACGCGCTCGCCGACGCGGTGAAGGTAACGCTCGGCCCCAAGGGACGCAACGCCGTGATCGAGAAGCTCACCGGAGCCCCGACGATCACGAACGACGGCGTCACCATCGCCAAGGAGATCCAGCTGCGCAACCCGTTCGCCAACATGGGCGCGCAGCTGGTGAAGGAGGTGGCGATGAAGACCAACGGCGTGGCGGGCGACGGCACGACCACCGCCACCGTTTTGGCGCAGGCGATCGTGCGCGAGGGCCTGCGCGCCGTGGACGACGGCGCCAACCCGCAGCTGCTGAAGAACGGCATCCAGAAGGCCGTGCAGCGCGTGGTCGAGGTGCTGCAGGCCGGCGCCCGCGAGGTGACGGAGGCGGGCGACCTCGCGCACGTCGCGACGCTTTCGGCGAACAACGACCCGGAGATCGGCGACATCATCGCCGAGGCGATGGGCCGCGTCGGGCTCGGCGGTGTGGTCACCGTGGAGGAGTCGCCGGCGTTCGGGCTGCAGGTGAACTTCGTGGACGGCATGGAGTTCGACAACGGCTACATCTCGCCGTACATGGCCACGGACAAGGACCGCATGGAGACGGTCTTCGAGGACCCGTACATCCTGCTCACCAACGAGAAGATCTCGAAGGTGCAGACGTTGATGCCGGTCCTGGAGCAGGTGACCCGGACGCAGAAGCCGCTGGTGATCATCTCCGAGAACGTGGACGGGCCCGCGCTGGGCATGCTCGTGGCGAACAACGTGCACAACACGTTCCGCTCGGTCGTGGTGCGCGCGCCGGGCTTCGGGCACCGACGGCTCGCGGAGCTGTCGGACCTCGGCGTATTCACCGGTGGCGAGGTCGTGACCGGCGACGCGGGGCAGAGCATCGACGCGGTGCGCCTGGAGCAGTTGGGCCGGTGCCGTCGCATCACCGTCACCGAGGGCAGCACCACGCTCGTCGGCGGTGCGGGCGCCGACACCGCGGTGTCGGCGCGGATCGAGCAGATCAAGCGGGAGCTGGAGCGCGCCGAGAACGAGCACGACCAGGACAGCCTGCAGGCCCGCATCGCCCGGCTCTCGGGCAGTGTCGCGGTGATCCACGTCGGCGCGGCCACCGAGGTCGAGCTGCGGGAGAAGCAGCACCGCGTGGAGGACTCGCTGTCGGCCACGCGCGCCGCGATCGAGGAGGGCATCGTCGCCGGCGGCGGCACCGCCCTCGTCCAGGCCCGCGCCGAGGTCGACAGCCTCGACCTCACCGGCGACGCCGCCGTGGGCCGCGACATCGTCCGGCGCGCGCTGGTCGAGCCCCTGCGCTGGATCGCGATCAACGCCGGCTACGACGGCGACGAGGTCCTCGCCGCCGTCGGCTCGTCCGCTCCGGGCCACGGCTTCAACGCCCTCACGGGCGAGTACGGCGACATGTTCGAGGCCGGCGTCATCGACCCCCTCAAGGTGACCCGCTCGGCGCTGCAGAGCGCAGCGTCCATCGCGGCTCTGCTGCTGACCACGGAGACGCTCGTGGTGGAGGAGATCATCCAGAACCCGGGCGCCATCATCGCTCCCGGCTTCGGCGACCTGGCGGAGGGCATGGTGCGGCCTTCCAACATCTACTGACCGCAGCCGGCGTCTGCTGACCTCTGCTGATCTTTGTTGGCTGGGCGCTAACGCTCGAAGGGACCGGGTTCGGAACCGATTTCGGTCCCGTCGAGCGAGTGGCCGGCTCGGTGAGGATGCGGTGGCAAGCCTGCCGGCCGATCGGCACCATGCCACGCCGGCCGGCAAGTGTCCTGCGGTACGGCTTGTTGCCGGCTACTCAGGCAACAAGCCATCGGAACCGGCCAGCGGCCTGGCAAGCAAGCGACCCAGATGGCAAATTGCCAAACCCAACGGCATCCCGCCACCTGATTCGCTGCTTGCCACGGGCCGTGGCACCACGCCACACCAACTGGCAACAGACCATGCCGCATCACCAGTTGCCGGAACGACGTGGCAACCAGCTACGCCAACGGCAAATCGCCACAGCAACGGCAAGGCGCCACAGCAAATCGCCACGGCAAGGGCAAGCCGCCATGGCAACAGCAAGACGGACGGCAAGGGCCAGCGGCCACAACCACGGCAACTGGCCAAGCCAACGGCGAGTTGCCACGACAGCCGCAGTAGCCGTGGGAATGGCAAGCCGCCACGGCAACGGCGAGTTGCCGTGGGAGCCGCAGTAGCCGTGGCAACGGCAAGTCGCCACAACCATGGCAAGTCGCCATGGCAAGGGCGAGGCGCAGCGGCAAGCAGCCGACAGGAACGGCAAGGTGCCACAGCCCGTGGCAAGCGAACAGCCGGACGAGTCGGTTTCCAGGGCAATCTGCCACCGCGATGGCAGGTTGCCGGCACTGATGGCAAGTGAGGCAGCCGTGTCTACGGCAGCCGGGGCGAAGCACACAGCCCCGGCGAACCCGGACTCGGTTCCCGGCGCGGGACGCCCGCCGGGGGCCGCGGCCGGTCGTGAGTACGGGTGGTCGCGGCGCCCGGCTCACGCCCGGTCACGAGGCAGCGTGGCCTCGTGCGCCGTCTGTGCCCCTTTCGGAGGACAGCATGATCTTCATCGTCGTCAAGTTCACCGTCCGGCCCGAGCGGAGCGAGGACTGGCTCGGCCTGGTCGACGACTTCACCCTCGCCACCCGGCGCGAGCCGGGGAACCTGTTCTTCGAGTGGTCGCGCAGCGTCGACGTGCCCCACCAGTTCGTGCTGGTCGAGGCCTTCGCCGACCCCGACGCCGGCCGCGCGCACGTGAAATCTCCGCACTTCGCGGACGCGATGGCGTGGATGCCCGGCGTCATCGCCCGCACCCCGGAGATCGTCAGCCTGGACGCCCCCGGCGCCGGCTGGAGCCCGATGGGCGAGCTCCGAGTCGACTGACCGCTCCCACCACAGGCCGGGCGAGGTCCGGACCGCCGCGAAGGGTCCGGACCCGTCCGGCCGCGTCGCCCGAGAAATCACCGGAGAAATCGGCCCGGAAATCGCCCGGGAACGCCGTCAGCGCTTTCTGCCCCGCCGGCGCCGGGTCGCGCGGGTGAGGATCCAGGCCAGTGAGATCACCATCCCGCCCACCGCGAGACCCCAGGCCGTCACGTCCACCGCGGGCACCCATGTGACCTCCGAGCCGCGGATGACGAAAGCCCCCGTGGGGCGCGCGAAGAGCCCGAAGCCGACGCCTTCCTTGTCCGGCGCCTCCTGCCCGCCGCCCCCGCCGCCGGTCACCATGGCGGCCGGGATGACAACGATGCCATCCTTCTCGACCGGGTCACTGTAGACGCGTTGCGCCGTGTACAACTCCGATGTGGACGCGGTGATGTCCTTGAGTCCCATGTGGTCACTCCTTCGTCGAGTCGCTGCCGGTCACGATCCTCGTCGATTACAACGTACGGGTGAAGTCCCTGGCCACCACGGCTCACGTTGTTAGCGTGGACGCCGCTGACTCGACGGACGGTGGGGACATGACAGCATCCGTACAGGAGCGGACCAGTACACCACGAAGAACGAACGAAGGAGTGAAACCGTTGTCCTGCAAGGAAAAGCCAGGTTTGGCGTTGAGCATCGCGCTCACGACCGCACTGGGCTTCGCCTGGGCGGCGGAGGTGGGGTTCGGTGTCGGGGTGAGCATCGGGAACCTCGTGACCGGCAACGCGCGTAAACCGCTCCCCTATTGAAAAACAACGGATAGACCACGGAAACGCCGCCGCCGCAACGGAAATCGGCTCCGGGCGGCCCGCAGCCAAGGAGCGGGACATGCTCATCGTCGCCGGGCACCTCGTCGTCGACCCCGGCCGGCGGGAGGCCTACCTCGCCGGCTGCGTGAGCGTGGTCGAGCAGGCCCGCGACGCGCCCGGCTGCCTCGGCTTCTCCCTCACCGCGGACCTGCTGGACCCCGGGCGCATCGTCGTCTTCGAGCGCTGGGAGTCGCGGGCGGCCGTCGAGGCGTTCCGGGGCAGCGGCTCGAGCGACGAGCAGAACGCCGAGATCCTCGCCGCCGAAGTGGCCGAGTACGACGTCGCCGGCGTGCGCGAGCTGACCTGACCGAAAAGGTCAAGACCAGATCGTCACGTACACCGGCGGCCGGAACCTCGAAGGCGGCACGCCACTACCCGGCGCGCGCATCACGTGCATCGCCGCCGGCGTCGTCAGGAAGTGCCGCAACGAGTTGGCCGCACCCGTGCGGCGGTCGGTCGGCAGGGTGGTCACGTACCAGCACGTCGACATGGGCGTGTGGCGCGTCGGCACCACGACCAGCTCGTGGCGGCGCAGCTGCGGCGCCACCAGGTGCTCCAGCGCCACCGACACCCCGCCCCCGCTGGCGGCCGCCGACCACGCGGCCGTCTGGTTCGGGAAGACCTGGATCGCGTCGTCGGGCACGCCGAGGCGGGCCAGCAGCCGGCCGGTGTCGCTGCCCGGGTCGGCGCCCGCCGGGTCGAGCAGCCACGGCCAGTGCGCCGGGCTGCCCTGGTGGCGGCAGTGCGGCGAGCCGACCACCACGAGTGACGCGCGGAAGATCGGCGTGCAGTCGAGGTCGCCGCCGTCGCCCGTCATGTCCGGGCCCAGCGCGACGTCGGCGAGCCGGTTGGTGATGAGCACGGGCAGCTCGGCGGTGCGTGCGAGCCCGGACGACGCGTCGATGGCGTTGCCCGATCTTCGCGTGAACGCCTCCAGCAGCGGGTTGGCGACGAACTCCGCGATCTCGCTGGTCACCGCCAGCTGCAAGCGCGCCGCGACGCCGTTGGCCTGGCGTACGGCGGCGTCGGCCTCGGCGCCGAGCGCCACCATCTGCGACGCGATGGGCAGCAGGCGGCTGCCGCCCGCGGTGAGTGTCATGCCGCCGGAGCGCTTGATGAGCAGCTTGTCGCCGTGGTGCTGGCGCAGCGCGGCCAGCGCCTGCGACACCGCCGGCTCGCTCACGCCGAGCGCCTTCGCGGCGTCGGTGACCGACCCCAGCCTTGCCACCAGGACGAACGCGTTGAGCTGGCCCAGTGTCATGGTCAAATACTCTCGGTAACCCCGAATCCTGGACAATACTCCTTAAGCAAAGGGTTAATCCAGCGCTCCGCAACCGTGCCCGCGGTGTTCACTCGCCCCATGGACGACGAAGCGCTGCAAGTCCTGCGCGAGGTCTGGCGCGCCCACGGCCAGGACACCGACGAGCTGGAAGCGGCCTGCGGGCCCCAGCGTTCGTGCAAGAACATGTCGGCCGTGGGGTTCGGCGGGCTCGCCGACAACGGCGACTTGCACACGGCGTGGCACGACCAGCTCGCCCGTGAGGGGAAGCTGAAGCCCGGCACGAGCACGGTGCGTGACCTCGTGCTCGGCGCGGACGAGCAGCCGTAACGGGATGGCCGAGCCGGACACCGTCGCGGGGCTCACCGCCGCCCTGCGCGACGGCGCGTATCTCGCCGACCGCGGCCTCGCCACGGCGCTGCTGGTCGGACTGCGGCTGCACCGGCCCGTGCTGCTCGAAGGCGAGGTCGGCGTCGGCAAGACGGAGGTCGCGAAGACGCTCGCCACGGTGCTCGGCCGCCGCCTCATCCGGCTGCAGTGCTACGAGGGCATCGACACCGCCCAGGCCCTCTACGAATGGGACTACGCCCGCCAGCTGCTGCGCATCCGCGCGCTGCAGGACCACCAGGCCGAGTCCGGCGAGGTGGTCGAGCAGCTGTTCGGGCCCGAGTTCCTCGTCGAACGGCCGCTGCTCGCCGCCGTCCGCGCGGGCGCCGGCGCCGTGCTGCTCGTGGACGAGATCGACCGCGCCGACGACGAGTTCGAAGCCTTCCTGCTCGAACTGCTGTCCGACTTCCAGGTCACCGTGCCCGAGATCGGCACCATCGTCGCGCCCAGCCCGCCACTGGTCGTGCTCACCTCCAACCGCACCCGCGAGCTGCACGACGCGCTCAAACGCCGCTGCCTCTACCACTGGCTCGGCTACCCGGGCGCCGACCGCGAGGTGGAGATCGTGCTCGTGCGCGAGCCCGGCGTCGAGGAGAGCTTGGCGCGCCAGGTCGTGGCCGCCGTGCGACGGCTGCGGGAGCTCGACCTCGCCAAGCCACCCGGCGTCGCCGAGACCATCGACTGGGCTCGCATGCTGCGATTCCTCGGCGAGCGCACGCTCGACGAACGCTCCGCCGGCGACACGCTCGGCGCCGTCGTGAAGGATCGCGACGACCTCGACGTGGTGCGTGAGCGCCTCGCGGAACTCGCCTCCGGTGGCTGAGCTCACCCGCGTGCTGGTGGGTTTCGCGCGGGCCCTGCGCGAAGCCGGGCTCCCCGTGGGCTCCGGCGACGCGCTCGGCTGCTGCCGTGCGATGACCGTCCTCGACACCACCGACCTCGCCGACCTCTACTGGGGCGGCCGCACCACGCTGCTGAAGCGCCACGAAGACCTCCCCCGCTACGACGAGACGTTCCGCCGTTATTTCCTCGGCGCCGGTGAACCGCCCGCGGCGCTGCTCACGATCCTCGCCGAGTCGGGCGTCGACGCCACGCTGGCGCTGCCCGAACCCGAACGCACCGGCGACGAGCAAGAGACCGACACGCTGCTCGGGCTCACCGCGTCCGATGTGGACAGCCTGAAACGCAAGTCCTTCGGTACCTGCACGCCCGAAGAGCTCGCCGCGATCCGCCGCATCATGGCCCGGATTCGCCTCACCCCGCCGAAACGCCGCACGCGCCGCACCCGGCCCGCGCGCAAGGGCCGCGAACCGGATCTGCGCCGCACGGTCCGGGACTCGCTGCGGACGTTCGGCGAACCCCGCGCGCTGCGGTGGCGCGAACGCCGCGTGCGGCTGCGGCCGCTGATCCTCGTCCTCGACGTCTCCGGCTCCATGGCCGACTACTCCCGCACGCTGCTGCAGTTCGCCTACTCCGCCCGCCGCGCCGCGGCGAAGGTCGAGGTGTTCTGCTTCGGCACCCGCCTCACGCGGATCACCGATCAGCTGCGCACCCGTGACGCCGACGAAGCCCTGGCGCGTGCGGCCGAAGCCGTGGTCGACTGGGAGGGCGGCACCCGCATCGGCGCCGCGCTCGACGAGTTCGTGCGCACCTTCGGCCGGCGTGGCCGGTGCCGCGGCGGGGTGGTCGTGATCTGTTCCGACGGCTTCGACCGCGGTGATCCGGACGTGCTGGCGAAGGCGGTGGAGCGGCTGTCGCGGCTGTGTCACCGGCTGGTGTGGACGAACCCGCACGGTGGCGCCCTCGGCCCGGCGCCGCTCGGGATGAGGATCGCCGCGCCGTACGTGGACCTGCTGGTGGCCGGCCACGACCTGCGCAGCCTGGAGGAGCTCGCGGCAGCGCTGCCCCGAGCTCGGTGAGGAGCACCGGCGATGCGGTGGAGCGTGGGGATCGAAGCGGACGGCGAGCGCGTGTTCACTCGCGAGGAGATCGTGAGCCTGGCCGACGCGGTGGCGGCCTCGGGCGGGATCGCCAGCGGGATCGGCACCACGAGCTACGGCGCGCGCCTGCTCGTCGAGGCACCCAACCGGGAGAAGGCGATCACGCTCGCCACGGCGGAGTTCCGCCGCGCGGCGAAGGAGGCCGGGCTGCCGTCGTTGCCGATCGGGCGCGTCGAGGCCGTCGGCGAACACGAGTGATCCGCCTCGGCTCGGCTTCGGGGTACCCGTTCGAGGGCCCCCGCCTGCTCGGCGGGTGGACGCCGCCCGCCGTCGCCGCGGTGTACGCCGTGCTCTACCGCCCCGAGCCCGAGGCCCGGCCCGATCGCTACGCCGTGGTGTACGTCGGCCACGCGGACGACCTGTCCCAGGCGAGCCTCCCGTGGCGGCACCCGCGCGCGCAGTGCTGGATCGCCCGCGCGGGCTCGCGGTGGAAGGTGCACATCTGCACCTACGAGGTCCCCGGTGGGCTGCCCGCGCACCGCGAGCAGATCGTCCGCGAGCTCACCGCCGTCTACCGGCCGCGCTGCAACGAAACGCAGTTCGACCACAGCTGGGCCGAGGAGTGGATCGGCCACGAGCGCTGAGGCGCCCCTCTCATCCCCCACGGATGAGGCCGTGTCGCTCGGTCGGCGGCGACGATGCTCCCGGACACGACCGGAGCTCGCGATGCGTCGTGACAGAGCTGGAGGCAGGGATGACATCGACAGCCATCGAGCCGCCGCGGGCGGACGTCCTCGTGATTTTCGGGATCACCGGCGACCTGGCGAAGGTGATGACCTTCCGGTCGCTCTACCGCCTCGAGGCGCGCGGCCTGCTCGACTGCCCCGTCGTGGGGGTGGCCGCCGACGACTGGACACTCGATCAGCTCATCGAACGGGCCCGGTCGTCGATCGAAGCGACCGGAGACCTCGACAAGGCGGTCTTCGAGCGGTTCGCCGCCAAGCTGTCCTACGTCAGCGGCGACTTCACCGACCCGGCCACCTACGAGCGGGTCGCAGCCGCGGTCAAAGGCGCCGCGACACCGGTGTTCTACCTGGAGATCCCGCCGTTCCTGTTCGCCCGAGTGGTCAAGGGACTGTCCGAAGCCGGGCTCACCACCGGTGCCCGGCTCGTCATCGAGAAGCCGTTCGGCCATGACCAGCAGTCCGCGCGTGCGCTGGCCGATGAGCTGCACCAGTACGTCGACGAGGCGCAGCTGTTCCGGGTCGACCACTACCTGGGGAAGATGGGGCTGCAGGAGATCCTCCACCTGCGTTTTGCCAACGCCGTCCTCGAGCCGCTGTGGAGCCGCAACTACCTCGAGTGCGTGGAGATCACGATGGCGGAGAGCTTCGGCGTCGAGGACCGCGGTCATTTCTACGACCCGGTCGGCGCGTTGCGCGATGTCGTCGTCAACCACCTGATGCAGGTGGTGGCGGCCGCGGCGATGGAGCCGCCGTCGCGCGGCGACCCGGTGACCCTCAAGGAGTCGCAGGTCGGTCTGTTCCGTGCGGTGATGGAGGCGAACCCGGCCCACTACGTGCGCGGGCAATACCGCGGCTACCTCGACATCGACGGCGTTCCGCGCGACTCGGCCACCGAGACGTTCGTGGCGCTGCGGCTCGACATCGAGAACTGGCGCTGGGCCGGCGTGCCGTTTTTCATCCGGGCCGGCAAGCGGCTGCCGGTGACGCAGACCGAGCTGCGGCTGGTGTTCAAGCGCCCACCCAAGCTGGGGTTCGGGCTGGTCGGACACGAGGCGCAGCCGAACCAGCTCGTCCTGAGGCTCGACCCGTCGACCGGGGTCCGGATCCAGATCGACGCGTTCCGCGCCGACGTGGCCCGCATCGCGCCGATCGAGCTCGACATGGAGTTCGCGGACGAGGGCGGCGAGGGCCCGACGCCGTACGAGGTTCTGCTGCACGCGGCGATGATCGGGAACAGCACCCGGTTCTCCCGCCAGGACGGCGTCGAGGAGACCTGGCGGGTCATGCAGCCGCTGCTCGACGCGCCGCCGCCGGTGCAGGCCTACGAACCCGGAACCTGGGGGCCGGCCGCGGCCGACCGGATCACGGCCGGGTTCGGCGGCTGGCGCATGCCCTGGACGTCCCGCTGACCAGGCTCGGCCGAGCCGCTCCGGTGGCCGGACCGGCCGACGCGAAGTGCTCCCGCGTCGGCCGTCCGCCTCAGGAACGGCCGGCTGACGTCGTGGAGTCGCCTCGGCCGAGTGAGATGTGCGGAACGTCCGCGTCGTCGTCTCCCCAGACGATGCGGTGGGGTTTCGTGGACCACTCGACGATCGCGGCGTGGTCGCGCTCGAAGTAGTCCCACGCCCACGACATGAAGGCGTCGACCTTGCTGTGCACCCCGCTCAGCAGCATCGCGTGGACACCGAGCCAGGCGGCGAACGCGAGGGGCCCGTCGACCTGGTGCCGGTGCTTGCCCACCTCGGCGACGGCGGCGTTGCGGCCGATCATGGCCATGATGCCCTTGTCCTTGTAGTGGAAGGGTTTCACCGGCTGCCCGGCTCGCCGGCGCAGGATGTTGCCGGCGGCCCACTCGCCGGACTGCTGGGCCACGGAGCCCAGTTGCGGCAGCGTCCCGTGGTGCGGCGCCGGGATGTTGGCGGCGTCTCCGATCGCGTACACGTCCGGGTGTCCGTCGACCGTCAGGTCGGGCAGCACGTCGACCCGCCCGCCACGACCGGTTTTGAGCCCGGCGGCGGCCTGCACCACGGGCGCCGCCGACTCGCCCCCGCCCCAGATGACGGTGCGGGTGCGGATGACGGTGCCGTCGTCGAGCTCCACCCGGTCGGCGTGCACCGCCGCGACTCCCGTGTCGAGCCGGGGCTCGGCGCCGTGCTCGGTGAGCCGTTTGTGCGCGTACTGGTGCGACCGGTGGGAGAAGGCGCCGAGCAGCCTGCTGCCCCGGTCGATCAGGAAAATCCGTCCGGAGGCCGGGATCCGCTGCATGGTCGCGAGGGCGGTCATCAGCTCGGTGAGCGCGCCGGTGATCTCGACGCCGGTCGGGCCGCCGCCCACGACGACGATGTCGAGGGCGTCCTCGCCGAGCCGCTTTTCCGAGACCTCCCGCACCAGGTCCTGCACGTGAAGCCGCAGCCGCACGGCGTCCGCCACCGAGTAGAGCGGGAACGCGTGCTCGGCGGCGCCCGGGACACCGAAGTACTCGGGCTGCGCGCCGGCCGCGATCACCAGGTGCGATCCGCTGATCTTCTCGCCGCCGGACAAGGTCAAGCCGAGGCCCGCGATGTCGAGCTCCGTAACGCGCGCGGTGCGGATCTCGACCGTCGGGTGGTCGCGGAAGATCACCCGGTGCGGGCGCGCGATGTCTTCGGCGGGCAGCTGCGAAGTGGCGACCTGGTAGAGGAGTGGCTGGAACTGGTGGTAGTCGTTGCGGTCGACGAGGGTCACCCCGATGCCCTCGTCGCCGAGCCGCCGGGCACACGCGACGCCCGCCAGCCCGCCACCCAGTACCACGACATTCCGGCTCTCGGTTCGCTGCTCGGTCACAGTGACAGCTCCGTCATGAAGTCGGACAGGATGATCCGGCTCGCCGCCTGGATCAGGGCGAGGTGGGAGAACGCCTGGGGGAAGTTGCCCAGGTGCCGGGCCCGCTCGACCTCGAATTCCTCCGCGTACAGACCCAACGGCGACGAGATCCGCAGCAGGCGCTCCAGCAGGCTGCTCGCCCGGTCCATCTCGCCGACCATCGCGAGCGCGGAGACCAGCCAGAACGAGCAGATCAGGAACGTGCCTTCCTTTCCGGACAGCCCGTCGTCGGTCTCGTCGGTCTTGTAGCGCAGGACGTAGCCGTTCTCGGTCAGCTCGTCGGCGATCGCGTCGACCGTCTTGCGCATGCGGTCGTCGGTGCCCGGCAGGAAGCCGAACAGGGCCGCCAGGAGAGTCGAGGCGTCCAGCGCGTCGGTGTCGTAGTGCTGCCGGAGCACGCCCCGTTCGCTCACGCCGTTCTCGAGGATGTCCGCGCGGATCTCGTCCGCCGTCGCTTGCCACTGGCTCGCGAGCTCGTCGTCGTCGCGGATGTTCGCCAGCTTGGCGGCGCGGTCGAGCGCCACCCAGCCCATCAGCTTCGACGACACGTAGTGCTGCGGCTTGCCGCGCGCCTCCCAGATGCCCTGGTCCGGCTCGCGCCACGCCGCGGTCGCGGCCGCGGCCTGCGACTGGACGAGCGGCCACAGCCGGCGCGGCAGGTGCTTGCTCCTGGCGGTGTGCAGCAGCAGCGAGTCGAGCACCGCGCCGAAGACGTCGTTCTGGCGCTGGTCGAAGGCGCCGTTGCCGACGCGGACCGGCCGGGCGCCTTCGTAGCCGCCGAGATCGTCGCGAGTGGACTCGGCCAGGTCCCGGCGTCCGTCGATGCCGTACATGATCTGCAGGCCGCCGTCGGAGTTCGGCTCGAGGTCGCCGACGAACTGCATGAAGTCGCCGGCTTCCCAGTCCAGGTTCAGGTAGTGCAGCGCCTGGAGCGTGAACGTGGTGTCGCGGATCCAGGTGTAGCGGTAGTCCCAGTTGCGCTCGCCGCCCGGCGTTTCGGGCAGCGACGTGGTCAGTGCCGCGACCGTCGCGCCGGTCGGCATGTAGGTCAGGCCTTTGATGGTGAGCGCCGAGCGCTCGAGGGGAAGGCGCAGCGGGTGGTCCGGGATGCGGGCCCGGGAGAGCCAGCTGCGCCAGAACTGGACCGTCGCGTCGATCCGGGCCTGCGCCTCCGCGACGTCGGCCGGCGAGGCCAGTCCCTCGGCCCACGACACCGCGCAGAACGCCTTGTCGCCCTTGGTGAGCACGTGCCGAGCCCGCGCGGTGCCACCCTCGATGCCGATGAGCATGTCCGTGCTCAGCCGGAAGGTCTGGCCGGCCCCGGTCGCGTCGGCGCGGTGATCGTCGCCGACAATGGTCCAGACAGCAGGCTCCCGCCCGTAGTCGAACGCCGGCTCGCAGACCAGCTCGACCTCCAGCTCACCTTCGAGGCACTCGACGGTGCGCACGAGCAGGTGGTCGGCGTCGTTGTCGGCGGGTGGCCTCGTGTGGGGCGTGACCGTGTCGGGGCCGCGCCGGGGGCCCATCGTCAGGGCGTCGTGGACCAGCAGCCAGCCGTGCGGTGTGTGCCAGGTGGTGGTCATGACGTTGGTACCCGGCACGTAGGCGCGCGAGGTCGGCACGTTGATCCCGTAGGGACCGAACCGGAAGGAGCCGGCTCCGCGGTCGAGCAGGTTGCCGAAGCTGCTCGGGGCGTCGAACGCGGGCAGGCACAGCCAGTCGACGGACCCGTCCGGCGCCACCAGGGCACCGGTGTGGCAGTCGGACAGGAACGCGTAGTCGGCGATCCGCGGGAAGGGCGAGGTCGTGGTGTTCACGGGTGCTCCTTCACATTCGTGACGCCCGAAGTCGCGGGCCTGCCTCGACCATCGACGGACCGGGCGGCGCCGCAATCACCCCTCGCAGGTGATTGCGGTACGGCTCAGCCGGCCTCGGTGTCGACGATCCGGTCGGCGGCGTCCTCGGCACCTTCCTCGGGGAGCAGCCGGCGCTGGTCGAGCACGTAGAGCAGCACGAAACCGGGCAGCACGATCAGCACCGCCAGTCCCACGGCGACCAGCAACGTGATCAGGGTTCCGGTCGGTGCGGCCGCGGCGGAGACGGTGACGCTCTCCGGCAGCAGGTACGGCCACTGCGCGACGCCCCAGCTGAAAATGATGCAGGCGACCGCGACGACGGCGAGCACCCTCGCGCCGCGGGCCGCGCCGCGGACCAGCAACACCAGGGCGCCGAACCCGCTCAACACGCTGAGCACGACGGGAGGCAGCGCCCACGTGATCAACCGGCCGAAGACGTGCGGAGCCGAGGTGCTCAAGACGACGAAGCCGATCGCGGCGACCATGGCGGCAACCACTGCGCTCACCACGGCGCGGCGGCGGAAGTAGTCCGTCAGAATACGGTCGCCGGCTTTTCGTGCCTCCCTGACGAGGTACACCGCCGCCAGGTACGCCGCCAACACGACCGCCAGCCCACCCGTCACGAGCGAAGTCGGGTTGAGCCAGCTGCCCACCGGGTCGCCGGCCTTGCCCCCGGCCGGCACGCGACCGGACGCGATACCGCCCGCGATCGCGCCGAAGCAGAAGGGCACGAGCACCGACGAGAGGGCGAACAAGCCACCGAAGACCCGCCGGACGCGCACGGTGACCACCGTCTTGCGGAACGCGAAACTCGCGCCGCGCAACACGATCCCGAAGGCCGCGATCGCCAGCGGGACGAACATCGTGAGGGTGATGGACTGGAACACCACCGGGAAGGCCGACCACGTGACGACGAAGATGAAGATCAACCAGACGTGGTTGGCCTCCCACACCGGGCCGATCGACCGCTCCACCAGGTGCCGCGGTGCGGCACCTCGCTCGGGCCCACCGGCGGTCAGGTCCCAGAATCCGGCGCCGAAGTCGGCTCCGCCGAACACGGCGTAGGTCGCGATGGCGACCAGCAGCACGGCCGCGACCGCGGTGCTCACGGCTCGGGCTCCACGGTTTTCGCCGGCTCTTGTTCCTTTGCCGGCTCGGGTTCCTTCGCCGGCCCGTACGGGGTGTCGAGGTCGACGAACCCGCCGGCCCGGCGGAAGCGCCTGCTCATCGAGCGGAGCACCACGATCGTCGTGACTCCGAGCGCGACGTACAGCACGGCCACGGCGATGAAGGTGATCCAGACGCCGGTGTTGCCCGTCGCCGCGGTCTCGACCTTCATCAGGTTGTAGACGATCCACGGCTGGCGCCCGACCTCGGTGACCACCCAGCCGGCCTCCATCGTGACGACGGCGAGCACTCCCGAGCACGCCGCGGCGCGAAGGAACCACTTGCCCGCCGGCATGCGCCGCCGGAACAACCAGATCGCGGCGTACCAGAGCGACAGCAGGAGCAGCAACGAACCGAGACCGACCATCACGTCCCACGCGAGGTGGACGATGTTGGCCTCGAGAACCGTCGGCCGGGCGTCGGCCGGCACGGTGTCGAGCCCCTGGACGACGGTCGACCGGCCGGTGCTCGGGTCCGACAACCACGACGCCAGACCCGGGATCGGGATGCCGCCGGTGACCGTGCCGTCCGCGTTGAGGTGGCCGAGCAGCGTCTCGGGGACGTCCGAGCCGGTCGTCGGGACCAGTTCGATCGCGGCGAACTTGACCGGCTGGTTTCCGTAGACCCAGCGCGCCAGGCTGTCGCCCACGCCGATCTGGATGGGTGTCGCCACCGCGGCGACGCTGAACGCGATGGTGAACCCGAGTTTGTGGTAGCGATCGGTCCGGCCGCGCAGCATCCCGGCCGCGTACACCGACGCGACCAGGAATCCGCCGACCAGGTAAGCGGCGACGACCATGTGCGCGGCCTGCAGCGGCATCGCGTCGTTGAAAATCACCCCGAGCGGGTCGACGTCGACGATCTCGCCCTGCGCGTTCGCGGTGAACCCGGACGGGGCGTTCATCCAGGCGTTCGCGGCGACCACGGAGATCGACCCGAACACCCCGGCGAGGACGATCGGCACGCCGGTCCAGAAGTGCGTCCACGGTTTCAGCCGGCGCCAGCCGAAGATGTAGATGGCGACGAAAATCGCCTCGGTGAAGAAGAAAACCCCCTCGAAGGCGAACGGGATGCCGAAGGCCTCGCCCCAGGTCCCCATGAAGCGCGGCCAGAGCAGACCGAACTCGAAACTCAGCACGGTCCCGGTCACCGCGCCCACCGCGAAGGTCACGGCCATGTACTTCGACCAGCGCTGCGCGAGCACCAGCGCGGCCCGGTCGTGGCGGCGCACCGCCCGGTAGTTCGCGATCAGCGTCATGAACGCCCACGACACCCCGAGCGGCACCAGGATGATGTGGAACCCGAGCGTGAACGCCATCTGCGAACGCGCCCAGGGCACGGGATTCACGGCGGCGGCCGCGTTCGCCAGACCGGTCAACGTCTCGCCCACGATCACCCCTGCCCGCTTGCCCGTGCACCGGCCCCAGCCGCTCCGAGGGTTCGCCGGTTGCGGCGATGCCCCCGACCCTGTCGGGTCCCGCACCCGGCGGGCATCACCCTGCGGGGATGACGTCGGCCCCGCAACGGACCGCGGAGGGGCGGGAGTCAGCCGGCCGCGTGACCGGCCGCGAAGCTCGCTCCACCCCCTCGATGCTCATGAACGTCCCGCGAGGTTTCCGCGCCTCGCGAATCGCGGTCGCCACGCCGCCGCGAAGAACGCCTCGCGCGGCACCTTGAACACACCCCGATCTCGGCCTTGGCCCGCCGCGCCGGCGCCGAACAGGGTCAGTGCGACGCGAACCCCACCGCGTCGTGCAACCGCGAACGCCGAGTGCCCGAAGCCGGGCGCGCGGGCGGGCGTTCCTCCGTCGGCGGCGTGTAGGTCGCGCCCGCCACGATCTCCTCCGCCATCCCGTACAGCAGCGGCAACGCTCCGGCCACCACCGCGCCCGTGCGGTTGATGTGCGAGACGCCCGGCACGATCGCCTCGGCGTGGGTGTTGATGCGCCGCACGGTGTCCGCGCAGTCCTCCAGGTTCGTGGCGATGCGGGCGAGCAGGCCGCCGACCCAGAACAAGTACACCGCGAGGCCCGCGATGAGCAAGGCGATGTCGACGACGGTCAGCACGATCAGGGTCGTGGTCACGATTTCACCTTTCCGAGCACACGGCCGAGGAACAGGTGGTGCTGCAGGCCCTCGGCGAGCACGGCGTCGACGCGCGTGGCCGTGACGGGGATCAGGTCGGTGTGCTGCGTGTTGTCGGCGGCGCCGTGCAGCGTGTCGCGGATGCCCGCGACCCGGCGGTCGATCACCTTCACGTAGCGGATGAGCAGGCTCAGCAGGGCCACCACCACGAGGATCACCACGAACCCGGCGGCGATGGCGATCCACCACAACGTCTCGTCCTGTGTGGACACCCGGATCAGCCTCCCAGCCGCTCACGGCCGCGCCGCAGGCCGGCGACGATGACCTCGGCGTGGTCAATGGTGGTGCGCAGCTCGGCCAGCGGCGCGGTGTTGCGTTCGGCCGCCTTGAGCTCGTCGTCGATGAGCGGCGCGGCCCGGCCGATGGAGCGCGCGAGTGCCAGGATCGGCACCACGAGCGCCACCACGACGAGCACGATGACGACCCCGATCGAAAACCCGATGATCCAGCCCGTGGTCACGACACTCCCCCTCTCACACCGACTCGCAGAAGTCGCGCACCGGCTTGAGGTTCGCGTTGACCGAGCCCAGCGCGGCGGGCACGGGCGCGGTCTCCTCCGCGATCACGCGCACGCCGCCCAGCACGCTGCCGAGCGTGCGGCGGACGTGGCGCAGGTGCAGGATCACGCGGAGCAGGCCGACGGCGGCGAACAGGATGATCAGTGCGCTGATGGCCAGGGTGGCCCAGGCGGCGGCAGGCATGGCGGAACTCCTTTCAGCCCAGCAGTTTCGCGACGCTGCCGGCGTACCGGGTCGCGCCGACGGCCACTTCGCCGATGGTGCGGTCGGTGCGCGCGAGCGCCTCCGGGACGGGTTCGAGCTGCCCCGCGAGGCGCACGCCGCCCACGAGGATGTCGTCGGCCGCGGCGCGGATCCGCTCGACGGCGGCCAGCACGCGGTTGAGCAGGGCGATCACCACGGGCAGCACCACGAACAGCAGCACGGCGTTGCCGATCCACCACAGGACCACGGTTGCCTCCTCAGGCCGGGGTGCTCGGGTAGGGCGCGAAGAACCGGCGGAACACGCGCCTGAGCGCCATGAGCGTCGCCTGCAGGCCGATCGTGAACCCGCGGGCCGGGGCCGCCGCGTGGCGCGCCGCGGCCGTCTCCCCGCGTTCGGCGCGCGCGATGGCCTCCTGCACGTTGAGGGCGAACTGGCGCATCAGCACCGACGAGACGTCGGCGATCATGCCCCGCCCGTACTGCGCGGCGGCGCCGGACACCTGCAGGTCCTGCTCGAAGTCGACGCGGGTGCCCACGTCCGCGCGGGCCAGCGTCGCCGTCACGACCATGGCCGCCTGGCCCCGGCCGCGGGCTTCGGCGCCGCTCGCGTCGACCACGAGCCGGCGGGCGTCCTCGTCGCGCGAGGTGATGGCCGCGACGCCGTCGAACTTCAGCGACACCGGTCCCAGGCGGACGCCCACGCGGCCGCGGTAGCGCTCGTCGCCGAGGTCCTCGGTCAGCTCGGCGCCGGGCAGGCACGTCGCCACGGCCGGTACGTCGTCGAAGAACCGCCAGACCTTGTCCACGGGCTGCGCGACCTGGAACTGGTTGCGGATCAGCATCGGCTCTCCTTTTTTGCGTACGCGCCCGGGTCGCTCAGGAAGGCGGCGCGGCAGCCGGCGCAGCAGAAGCTGTACTCGTGGCCCTTGAACACCACCGGGTCGTCTACCTCCACGGTCATGCCGCACACCGGGTCGACGGCCTCGGCCTCGACCGGCCCCGGCGATCCGGGCGGCACCCCGCGCGCCGCCCGGATCCGCACGAGCTCGGCCAGGATCGCCACGGCGATCTCCCGGTGCGACACACTGCCGAGGTCCAGCCCGGCCGGCACCTGCACGCGGTCCAGCTGGTCGGCCGGCAGACCGCGGTCGGCAAGGTAACCGAGCACGCTCGCTCCGCGGCGGCGCGAGCCGACGAGCCCGACGTACGCCGGCCGTGCGGCGAGGGCTCGCTCCATCGACTCCTCATCGTGGTGCCCCTGTGTCGCCACGACCACAAAGGACCGCTCGGTCACCGCGTCCAGCTCCGTGTGCTCGACGAGCTGCGCGTGCCAGCCGAGCGAACCCGCCAGCTCCACCAGCGTGTGCGCCATCGGCGAGCGCCCGACCACCACCAGGTGCGGCACGGGCTGCACCGGCTCGATGTAGACCTCCAGCGCGCCCTCGCTCTGGCACGAGATCGGCACCACCGTCATGCCCTCGGGCACCGCCGCGCCGAACTGCCCCGGCGAACCGAGCAGCAGCAGCCGGGGCGCGCCCTCGACGAGCGCCTGCCGGGCCTCGCGGATCACGGCCGGCTCGGCGCACGCGCCGCCGATCCACCCGCGCAGCTCGCCCTGGGCCGTGATGATCGCGCGGCAGCCCTGCTTGCCCGACGACGGGCCCTGGCGCCACACCACGGTCGCGAGCGCGAACGCCTCACCGCGGCGGGCCAGCTCGCCGGCGTCGGCGAGGACGTCCCAACCGTCATATGAGTCCATAGTGGACATGTCAGGCACCTCAGTCGTCTGTCCGCACGGGCGGCGCGCCGGACACGTCGTGGCGCTGCGTCAGGGCTTCCCACACACGGTCGGGCAGCAGCGGCATGTCGATGTTGCGCACGCCGGTGTCGTCGAGCGCGTCCATCACCGCGTTCACGAAGGCCGCCGGCCCGCCGACCGCGGCGCACTCCCCCACGCCCTTGGCGCCGATCGGGTGGTGCGGTGACGGCGTGACGACCTCGCTGTGCAGTTCGAACCCCGGCGTCTCCCATGCGGTGGGCAGCAGGTAGTCCATGTAGTTCGAGCCGACGCAGTTGCCCTCGGCGTCGAAGGTGATGAACTGCATGTTCGCCATCGCGTAGGCCTCGGTGAGCCCGCCCATGATCTGGCCCTCCACGATCATCGGGTTGATGCGCACGCCGCAGTCGTCCACGGCCACGGTGTTGAGCACGTCCCACACGCCGGTCTCGGGGTCGACCTCGACGGTGACGATGTAGACCGCGAAGGGCCAGGTCAGGTTCGGCGGGTCGTAGTAGGCGTGGTTCTCCAGCCCGGGCTCCATGCCGTCGGGCATGTTGCCGTACGCCGCCATCGCGCACTCCTGGATGGTCACGCCGTGCTCGGGCACCCCGCGCACGGAGAACCGGCCGAGCTCCCACTCGAGGTCCTCTTCGGACACTTCGAGCAGGTGGGCCGCGAGCTTGCGCGCCTTGGCCCGGATCTTGCGCGACACCATGGAGATCGCCGCCCCCGCGACCGGAGTGCTGCGCGAGGCGTAGGTACCCATGCCGAACGGCGCGGTGTCGGTGTCGCCCTCCTCCACCGTGACGTCGTCGGCCGGGATGCCCAGCTCGTGGCTCACGATCTGGGCCCACGTGGTCTCGTGGCCCTGCCCCTGGCTCTTCGCCCCGACCCTCAGCAGCGCCTTGCCGGTCATGTGCACGCGCAGCTCGGCCGAGTCGAACATCTTGATGCCGAGGATGTCGTACTCGCGGCTGTTGCCGGCGCCGAGCGGTTCGGTCATCGTGGAGATCCCGATGCCCAGGCGCCTCCCGCGTTTGCGCGCCTCTTCCTTCTGCCGCAGGAAGTCCTCGTAGCCCACGGCTTTCAGCCCCACGTCGAGGCACGCCTCGGGCTGGCCGGAGTCCACGAGGAACCCGAACGGCGTGCGGTGCGGGAATGCGTCGGCGCGCACGAAGTTGCGCCGGCGGAACTCGGCCGGGTCCAGCCCCAGGTCTTTCGCGGCTTGGTGGACCATGCGCTCCTGGAAGAACATCGCCTCGGTGACGCGGAACGAGCAGCGGTACGCGACGCCGCCGGGCGCCTTGTTGGTGTAGGTGCCGCGCGCGGTGAGGTGCGCGGCGGGCACGTCGTAGCAGGCGAACGTCGAGTGCAGCAGCCCGATCTTGAACTTGCTCGGCTGAGCGTCGGCGAAGAACGCGCCGTGGTCGGCCTCGGCGTGCATGCGGACGCCGAGGATCTTGCCGTCGGCGCGCAACGCCATCTCGCCGTCGAGGTACATGTCACGGGCGAACCCGGTGGAGATCAGGTTGCCGGTCTTGTCCTCGATCCACTTCACCGGCCGTTCCAGCAGGATCGAGCACAGGATCGAGCACACGTAGCCGGGGTACACGGGCACCTTGTTGCCGAAGCCGCCGCCGATGTCCGGCGAGATGATGCGGATCAGGTGCTCGGGCAGCTCGGCGACCATCGCGACGGCGGCCCGGATGATGTGCGGCGCCTGCGTGGTCATGTACACGGTGAGCTTCTGCGTCGCGCGGTCGAAGTCGGCCACGGAGCCGCAGCACTCGATCGGAGAGGGGTGCGAACGCGGGTAGTGCAGCCGCAGTTTCGAGACCACGTCGGCCTTCTCGAACGCCGCGTCCGTGCCGGCCTGGTCGCCGACTTCCCAGCGGTAGACGACGTTGTCGGCCTGACCCGCCTTGTCGTCGCGGATCAGCGGCGCGCCCTCGGCCACGGCCTGGCTGGGGTTCACGATCACGGGCAGCGGTTCGTACTCGACGTCGATGGCCTCGCACGCGTCCTTGGCGATGTAGGGGTCGTCGGCGACGACACACGCGACTTCCTGACCCTGGAACCGCACCTTGTCCGTGGCGAGCACGGCCTGGGTGTCGTAGGAGAGCGTGGGCATCCACGCGAGGTTGCGGGTCGCGGCCATCTCGCCGGTGAGCACGAGCCGCACTCCCGGGATCTCCCATGCGCGGCTGGTGTCGATCGACTTGATCCGCGCGTGCGCGAGCGGGCTGCGCAGGATCTCCATGTGCAGCATGCCGGGCAGCACGATGTCGTCGGTGTAGTTCCCGCGCCCGCGGATGAACCGGTTGTCCTCCACCCGCTTGCGGCTGACGCCGAGCCCGCCGATCTTGTTCTCGTCCAACGCCTGCGACACGTCGAGCCTCCTATTCGGACCGCAGCTTGGCGGCGGCCCACAGCACCGACTTCACGATGTTCTGGTAACCCGTGCAGCGGCACAGGTTCCCCGACAGCGCCCAGCGGACGTCCTCTTCGGACGGATCCGGGTTCTCGTCGAGCAGGGCCTTGGCCGAGAGCATCATCCCGGGCGTGCAGAAGCCGCACTGCAGGCCGTGTTCCTCGCGGAAGCCCTCCTGCAGCGGGTGCAGCTCGCTCGCCGTGGCGAGCCCCTCGACCGTGGTGACCTCGTGCCCGTCGGCCTGCACCGCGAGCATCGTGCACGACTTCACCGCGCGGCCGTCGACGAGCACGGTGCACGCGCCGCAGTTGGTGGTGTCGCAGCCCATGTGCGTGCCCGTGAGGCGCAGCCCCTGGCGCAGCAGGTGCGCGAGCAGCAGCCGCGGTTCGCATTCGACCACGCGGCGCTCGCCGTTGACCGTGACCGTGATCCGGCGGATCGGGACGTCGCCGGTGGTTTCCTCGTGGATCTCGTGGACGCTCGTCATGCCGCTTCCTCCCCGGTGCGGTCCAGCGCGCGCACCACGAACGTGCGCACCAGGTGCCGCTTGAACTCGGCTGTGCCGCGGTGGTCGGTCTTCGGACGGGCCGCCGCGGCGGCCAGGTCCGCGGCCGCCGCCACGCTGTCCGGCGTCAGCGGACCGCCCACGAGCGCGTGCTCGGCGTCGGTGGCTTCGATCGTCGAACCGCCGACGCCGGTGAGGGCGATGCCGGCGCGGGTGACCGTGCCGGCCTGCGTCTCCACCGCCACGGCGACGCCGACCGTCGCGAAGTCGCCGACCCGGCGTTCCAGCTTGAGATAACCGCCCGCGGGGGTGCCGCGGGGTGCGGGAATGACGGCCTCCACGGCGATCTCGTCGGGCGCCAGCGCGTTCTGGAACGGGCCGAGCACGAAGTCGCGCGCGGCGATGCGGCGCCGGCCGGCGGGCCCTTGAGCGACGATCGACCCGTCCAGCGCCAGCACCACCGAAGCCCAGTCGCCCTGGGGATCGGCGTGGCACAGCGAACCGACCAGCGTGCCACGGTTGCGCACGATGGGATCGGCGATCAGCGGCGCCGCGGCGGCCATCGTGGGCTGCACGGACTTGAGCAGCTGCGAGCGTTCGAGATCCGCGTGCCGGCACAGCGCGCCGACGTGGAGGTTGCCCTCGGCGTCGAGCTCGTGGTGGGCGAGGCCGGGGACGTTGTTGATGTCGACGACGAGCGCGGGTGCGGCAAAGCGCAGCTTCATCAGCGGTACCAGGCTCTGCCCACCGGCGAGGACCTTGGCCTCGTCGCCGCCCGTGCGCAGCAGGTCGAGCGCCTCGGGCAGGGAACGCGGTGCTTCGTAGCGGAACCGGGACG
This sequence comes from Amycolatopsis sp. NPDC005232, assembly GCF_040607795.1. NCBI lineage: Bacteria > Bacillati > Actinomycetota > Actinomycetes > Pseudonocardiales > Pseudonocardiaceae > Amycolatopsis > Amycolatopsis sp. NPDC005232. Next base: position 60,937 of record NZ_JBEXHL010000018.1, read on the forward strand.
GGTACACGCGGGCCTCCTCAGGCGTTCTCGGGAGGTTCGGCCACGGCCGTGGGCAGCGTGTCCTCTTCGGGGTCCGGCCGCGGCCGTTGGTGCGGTGGCCACGGCCCGGCGACCGGGCGGCCCGCCACCTTCAGGAAGTCCACGAGGTCGGGCCACGCCCACACGGTCGGGCCCGGGCCCTGCTTCGGTGCGTCCTCGACGAGCTCGAACAGCCGGGGGTTGCCGCGGCTGTGCCCGTCGGACTCGATCCGCATGACGCGCACCTGCTTCCGCCGTTGGTCAGCTGCTGTGATGCTCCACCCGGACCACGGACGCGACAATCCGCGATTAACCCTTTGCTTAACCCCGCGCCGAGCTGGGCGAAACCGGTGCCTTTACCTGTTACCAATCCGACCAAAAGTAGGCAGACCCCCGGGCATGAGGTAACCGTTGCTACGAAAGCTCGGAGCCGTGGCTGTGGTCGGATTGGTAACCAACGGCGCAGTAGGTCATCGGTTAATCCGCTGTTGCGGCGGGGACGCGCGGCGGGGACGATCGACCGTCATGCAGGTGCCGGCGCAGTTCGAGTACGAGCGGGCAACGAGCGTCGAGCACGCGCTGGCGCTGCTGGCCAAGTACGGTCCGGAATGCCGCGTGATCGCGGGCGGGCACAGCCTGATCCCGATGATGAAGCTGCGCCTGGCCCGGCCCGAAGCGCTCGTGGACGTCAACGAGCTCACCGAGCTGTCCGGGATCGAGGTCGCCGACGACGAGCTGCGCATCGGCGCGCTGGTGCGGCACGCGGAGCTGCTGGCCTCGGCCGAGGCCGGCGCGCTGTTCCCGGTCCTGGCCGACGCCGAGCGCGTGATCGCCGACCCGATCGTGCGCAACCGCGGCACCATCGGGGGTTCGCTGTGCCAGGCCGACCCGTCGGAAGACCTGTCGGCCGCCTTCGCCGCCGTGCGGGCCAACGCCGTGATCCGCGGGGAGGAAGGCACGCGAACCGTGCCCGTGCGCGAGTTTTTCACCGGGCCCTACAGCACGGTCGTCGGCCCGGCCGAGCTGCTCGTGGAGCTGCGACTGCCGATCCGCGAGGGCAGCGGCAGCGCGTACGCGAAGGTCGGCCGCCGGGCGGGTGACTGGGCGGTGGCGGCCGCCGGGGCCGAGCTCGTGCTCGAAGGCCACGACGTGGGCGAGGCCGGCATCGGGCTCACCGCGGTCGGCGCCCCGCGGTTCGTCGCGGCCGAGGCCGAGGATTTCCTGCGCGGTGGCGCCGCTTCGGCGGAACGCTTCGAGAAGGCCGGGGTCATCGCGGCCGAGCACTGCTCCCCCACCGCCGACCAGCGCGGCCCGGCCGACTACAAACGCCACCTCGTCGCCACGCTCACCACACGGGCGTTGCACCGGGCGGCGGAACGGGCCGGAGGCTGACGGGCGTGGAGATCACAGTGACGGTCAACGGCGAACCCCACCGCCGCACGGTCGAGCCGCGCCTGCTGCTCGTGCACCTCCTGCGCGACGACCTCGGGCTCACCGGCACGCACTGGGGCTGCGACACCTCCAACTGCGGCACCTGCGTGGTGTGGCTCGACGACCTCCCGGTGAAGTCGTGCACAGTGCTGGCGGCGATGGCCGACGGCAAGCGGGTGCGCACCGTCGAGGACCTCGGCCACGGCGCACAGCTCGACCCCGTGCAGCAGGGTTTCGTGGCGTGCCACGGGATTCAGTGCGGCTTCTGCACGCCGGGGATGCTGATGACCGCGCGCTGGCTGCTCGACCGCGACCCGGATCCGAGCGAAGACGTGATCCGCGAAGCGATCTCCGGGCAGCTGTGCCGCTGCACCGGATACGAGAACATCGTCCGCTCGATCCGGTGGGCGGCCGAGCACCCGGACGGGGACATTCCATGACCTACGGTTCGCTGCCCCGTAAGGAAGACGCGCGCTTCGTGCGCGGGCGCGGCACGTTCCTCGACGACCTCGTGCTGCCCGGGATGCTGCACGGTGCGATCCTGCGCAGCCCGCACGCCCACGCGCGCCTGGTGTCGGTGGACACCAGCGCGGCCGAGGCACACCCCAAGGTCCGCGCCGTGCTCACCGGGAACGACCTGGCCGAACGCGGGATGGCGTGGATGCCGACGCTCTCGCACGACGTGCAGGCCGTGCTGGCCACCGACAAGGTCCGGTTCCAGGGCCAGGAGATCGCGTTCGTCGTCGCCGAAGATCGGTACGCGGCAAGAGACGCGCTCGAGCTGATCGACGTCGAGTACGAGCCGCTGCCGGTGGTCGTCGACGCGCCGGCCGCGCTCGCCGCCGGCGCCGCCGTGATCCGCGACGACCTCGGCAAGGCCGACAACCACGTGTTCGACTGGTCCTCCGGCGACGAGGAAGCGACCGAGGCCGCGTTCGCGAAAGCGGACGTGGTGGCCCGGCAGGACATGCTCTACCCGCGCGTGCACCCGGCGCCGATGGAGACGTGCGGCGCCGTGGCCGACATCGACGCGATCACCGGCAAGCTCACGGTGTGGGCCACGGCGCAGGCGCCGCACGCGCACCGGATCCTGTACTCGCGGATCACGGGCCTGCCCGAGCACCGGATCCGGATCGTCGCGCCCGACATCGGCGGCGGTTTCGGCAACAAGGTCGGGATGTACCCGGGGTACCTGTGCGCGGTGGTCGGTTCGATGGTCACCGGGCGGCCGGTGAAGTGGACCGAGGACCGGTCGGAGAACCTGATGAGCACGTCGTTCGCCCGCGACTACCACATGTGCGGCGAGATCGCGGCGACGCGCGACGGCCGGCTGCTCGGGCTGCGCGTGCGCGTGCTCGCCGACCACGGCGCGTTCAACGGCACCGCGCAGCCCGCGAAGTTCCCCGCCGGGTTCTTCCACGTGTTCACCGGTTCCTACGATCTGCCGGCCGCGTTCTGCTCGGTCACCGGCGTGTACACGAACAAGGCACCCGGCGGCGTCGCGTACGCGTGCTCGTTCCGGATCACCGAGGCCGTGTACGTGGTCGAGCGGATGATGGACGTCCTCGCTCGCGAGCTGGGGCTCGACCCGGCGGAGCTGCGCATGCGCAACCTGCTGCGGCCCGAGCAGTTCCCGTACACGTGCGCCACGGGCTGGCAGTACGACTCGGGTGACTATCCGCGCGCCTTGACGCTGCTGAAGGAGATCGCGGGCTACGACGAGCTGCGCCGGGAACAGGCCGAGAAACGCGCCCGCGGCGAGCTGATGGGCCTCGGGCTGAGCTTCTTCACCGAGGCCGTGGGCGCCGGCCCGCGCGAGCACATGGACATCCTCGGCTTCGGCATGGCCGACGGCGCCGAGCTGCGCGTGCACCCGACCGGCTCGGCCGTGCTGCGCCTGTCCTGCATGTCGCAGGGCCAGGGCCACGAGACGACGTTCGCGCAGCTCGTGTCGGCCGAGCTCGGCATCCCTCCCGACGAGGTCGAGGTCGTGCAGGGCGACACCGACAACACGCCGTTCGGCCTCGGCACCTACGGCTCGCGTTCGACGCCGGTGTCGGGCGCGGCCGCCGTCACGGTGGCGCGAAAGGTGCGCGAACGCGCGCGGCAGGTCGCGTCGGCGATGCTCGAGGTGAGCCCGGACGACCTCGAGTGGGAACGCGGGCGCTGGTTCGTGCGCGGTGTCCCCGGCCGTGGGCACACCATCCGCGAGATCGCGCTGGCCGCCCACTCCGACCTGGCGTTACCCGACGGCGTGGAGGGACAGCTCGACGCGAGCACCGTGTACAGCCCGCCGAACCTCACGTATCCCTTCGGCGCGTACCTGTGCGTGGTCGACGTCGACGCGGACACCGGCCAGGTGCGCGTGCGCCGCTTCATCGCTGTGGACGACTGCGGCGTGCGGATCAACCCGATGATCGTCGCAGGCCAGGTGCACCGTGGCCTCGCCGACGGCATCGGCATGGCACTGATGGAGCTCATGGCCTTCGACACCGACGGCAACCACCTCGGCGGCTCCTTCATGGACTACCTGCTGCCCACGGCTTTGGAGTGCCCTTCTTGGGAGCTCGGCGAGACCGTCACGCCCTCGCCGCACCACCCCATCGGGGCGAAGGGCATCGGCGAGTCCGCGACCGTCGGCTCGCCCGCGGCCGTGGTCAACGCGGTGGTCGACGCGCTCGCCCCGTTCGGGGTGCGCCACGCCGACATGCCGCTGACGCCGGCCGCGGTCTGGCGGGCCATGCGCGGCTCACCGCTGCGAGCCGACCTGGCGATCTCCTAAGCGGAGTGAACCGGCGGGGCCGCGGATCCGTGTTCGAGGTGAGGGACGCGGAAAGGAATCGCGATGACGACGACACCGCTCAACGGCCGGGCGCTCGCTCTGTTGCGCGCCGTCGCGGCGGGTCGCGCCGAGCTCGGCGCCGGCAGGGAACCCGACCTGCGGATCGACGGCCTGCTCTGCTCCGACCAGCCCACCGCGCACGCGCTCACGCACGCCGGGCTCGTCCGGCCGGTGCGGGAAGTCGCTCCCGGGCACTGGGTGCCGGCCGAGCTCACGCCGGCCGGGGCGCAGGCGCTGGACGACCTGAACTCCGCCGCCTGAGGAACACCACCTTGGCCGCCGCCGTCGGGCTCAGCCTGCGGTGACCGGCGAGCGCGGAAACGCGATCACCGCACCGAGACTGATCAGCGCGACCGCCACCATGTACAGCGACACCGACAGTGACGTGCCGGTCGACGTCTGCAGCGCCGTCGCGATCAGGGGCGCGAAACCACCACCGAGGACCGCGCCCACGGCGTACGCGAACGAGGCGCCGCTGTAGCGGTAGCGCGGCTCGAACAGTTCCGCGAACAGCGCCGACTGCGGCCCGTACGTCGCGCCCAGACCGAGGTTCAGCACGACCACCGCGACCCCGAGCAGCCACGGCTGGCGCGTGTCGACGAGCAGGAAGAACGGGATCGACCACACGACGAGCAGCACCGAACCCACGAGGTACACCCGTTTTCGCCCGACGCGGTCCGACCAGATCGCGCCCGCGATGATGCTCACGAGCCACACGACACTGCCGACGATGATCTCCACCAGCATCGTGGTGCTGCTCAGCTTCAGCACGGAAGTGCCGTAGGACAACAGGTACGCGAAGAAGACGTAGCCCAGCGCGGTGTTGGCGATGAAGCTGAGCGCCGCCACGGTCACCTCACGCGGGCGGCGGCGCAGCACGTCGACGATCGGCACGCGGCTGCGTTCGCCGGTATCCCGCAACCGCGCGAACACCGGACTTTCGGCCACGCGCAAGCGGATCACCAGACCCACGACGACCAGCACGAGACTGACCAGGAACGGCACGCGCCAGCCCCACGACCGGAACTCCTCCGGTGACAGCGAGCTCGTCACCGCGAAGAACACCAGCTGCGCGATGATCAGCCCGGCGGGCACGCCGATCTGGGAGAACGAGCCGTACCGCCCGCGCCGGCCCGCCGGTGCGTGCTCGACGGCCATCAGCGCCGCGCCGCCCCACTCGCCGCCGGCCGAGATGCCTTGCAGCACGCGCAGCACCACCAGTAGCACGGGCGCGAGCACGCCGGCCTGCGCGAACGTGGGCAGTACCCCGACCGCGGCCGTCGCGAGCCCCATCAGGACGAGCGACGCGACCAGCATCGCCTTCCGCCCGACCCGGTCGCCGAAGTGCCCCCACACGATCCCGCCCAGCGGCCGCGCGACGAAGCCCACGCCGAGCGTCGCGAACGCCGCCAGCGTGCCCGACGCCGGTGAGAGCGACGGGAAGAAGAGCTTGTTGAACACCAGCGCGGTGGCGGTGCTGTAGATGAAGTAGTCGTACCACTCGATCGTCGTGCCGATCGCGCTCGCCACCGCGACGCGGCGCACCTGCTCGCCGCGCACCAGGACCTGCTCAGCCATCCCGTCCTCTCCCCCGTTGATCAACCCGGCGAGCATAGTCCGCGCAGGTGGAAGGGGAAACGGCCAAGAGTCGCCAGGGTGCCCGCCCGTCCCGTCAGTTCTTCCCCATCCGCACCAGCGAGCCCAGCGAGGCGTCCGGCAGGTAGGCGCGCGCGAGCGCGACGCCGATCCGCGGCAGGTCGGCCTCCTCGCGGTAGGCGAGGTACATCGGCACGTAACGGGGCTTGAACTTCGTCTTGAACGCGTGCAGCGAACGGAACCCGTAGTAGGGCTCCATCGCTCCGCCGAACGAGTCGAGGAGTCGTTCGAGCGGCGCGGCGGGCGGGGCCTCCGGGGCGCGGGCCAGCGGCGCGCCCGACAGCGAGACGAAGCGCGCGCCCTCGGCGCGGAACGCCTGGCACGACGAGGCGATGAGGAACTCCACCACGGGCCGGAACCCGTTGCCGCGGCGGCGCATCACGTCGAGCGTCCAGCCCTCGGCCTGCCCGTCGCCGCCGTACACGGGCAGCCACGACGTCACGCCCTGGACCACGCCGTCCGCGTTCACGGCCAGGCCGACACGGACACGCGGGTCCAGGGCCTCGTCCACGCCGCCGAGGGTGAAGCCCATCTCGGGCATCCCCTTGTCCCCCACCCACTCCTCGGAGATCGCGCGCACCTGCGCGACAAGCGACCACGGTTCGTCGGCCAGCGTCACCAGGCGGAAGGCGACGCCCTCCTTCACCGCGCGGTTGAGCGCCGAGCGCACGGTCTGCCACGCCTTCCCGCGGAACTCCAGGTCCTCGAGGTCGACGATGGTGTCCTCGGCAACCTGCACGCGCGCCCAGCCGAGCGAGTCCGTGACGGCGGTGGTCTCGTCGGTGACGGAAAACAGGCACGGCACCAGCCCGGAGTTGTCGCACAGCTCGGCGAACGCCCTGATCGTGCCGGCGGTGTCGGGGCCGATCGGGTCGCCCAGGGCGATGGCCACCCCGGCGTGGCGGCGGTAGGCGAGATAGCCCTCGCCGTCGGGGCCGAAGAAGTGGGAGTTCTCCGGCCAGAGGGTCATCCAGGACAGCGTGCCGCCGCCGTGGCGTTGCAGCAGCTCGGTGGCGCCGTCGACGTCGCGGGAGCCGAGCGCGCGGCGCCGCTTCCGTCGGGAGGGAACGCGGAACGCCCCGCGCGCGGCGATGAGCAGCGTCAGCATGGCGCCCCAGAGCACGGCGTCGGCGATGAGGAACGACGCGTTTTCGATCGTGTAGGCCAGGCCGAAGATCTCCGCGACGAGCACGACCACGGCGATCACGACGCCGAGCGCCACGATCAGCGAGGCGAGCCCCACCGCCCATCGCCAGGCGGCGCGTTTGCCGCGCCGCAGGCCGTTGATCATCAACGCGATCACCACGAGCACGATCGCCAGCTCCGGCACCGAGTCGGCCTGGTCCGCCGTGGAGCCGAGCGGGCTGACGCCGGGGGCGATGCGCACCACGATCTGGACCGCGCCCGCGATGACGAGGCCGGTGACCGCCAGCAGCCGCCACTCCCGCCGCGTCGGGCGGCCCGTGGAGCGCAGGCGTTTCGGGCCGGCGAGCCGGCGCGCAAGCGGCAGCGTGAGGCCGACGGCGAGCAGGTGTTCCAGGTCGGCGAGCGTGCCGATGTAGAGGATGGACACCCCGACGTACACGCACAGCAGTGCGCGCAACCGCAGCCGCCACGGTGAGCGGATGGTCGCGCTGACCACGGCGACCACGGCGAGCGCGCCCGCGGAGAACCCGACGTCGGTGCGGCCGGCGAGCTGCGTCGCCCATTCCCAGCCGGTGCCGCGCAGCGCGAGCAGGATCAGCGAAGCGCCGAGGGTGGCGGCCAGCTGCGCGCCCACGGCGATCGCGGCGGTCCGGCGCGTGCCCAGCCGTGCTTCGGACGGGCCGACGAGCAGGGCGAACCCGCCGGCCACCGGCAGGTAGAAGAGCGGGGTCAGAGCGAAGAACGCGCCGGTGAGGAACGTCCACCAGCGGCCGTCGAGGAGCGAGGGCAGGCCGTAGGACACCTGCGGGAACCACTCGCGCGTCTCGACGGCGCTCCACAGCGTGCCCGTCGCCAGGCCGAGCGCGACCATGGCCACGACGACGGCTGTGGTGAACGGGGCGCGCCGCCACAGCACCAGCGCGATCGACCGTGCGCGCGTGAGGAACTCGGGGGTTTTCGCGTGCTCGGCGGTCGCGGTGTGTTCTGCCATGGTTGCCGGCCCGGTCCGCGGTCTCAGTACTGCGGCGGGGTCGGCGTGGTCGGCTCCGGGGCCCGGCTGCGGGGCCGGCCCATCGCGAGCGCGACGATGGCGGCCACGACCAGGACCAGCCCGCCGATGAGGAAGCCGAGCGCGTAGCCGAAGAGGCCCGGCAGGTTCAGGTTGACGCTGAGGCGGGAGTCCACGCCGGGTGTGCCGTCGGCGTTCATCACGACCGCGCGGTAGTCGCCGTCGGTGAGCCGCCAGGTCACGTCCGTCGCCCCGGACGCGACCCAGAACGGCTGGGTGGCCGGCGGGATCGCCAGTGCCGTGCCGTCGCGGCGGACGGCGTCGAGCGCGAACGGGTCGAGGTTGAAGTTGCGCGCCTGCTCGATCGCCACCCCGGTCAGGTACCGGTCGACGTCCGCGGCAGGCCCGATGCCGATGAACAGGCCGGACGAGTTGCCGCCCGTCGCGTGGACGCTCACCGAGGGCGACCCGAGCGCGCGGGTGAGCCGGCCGGTGTCGGTGATCTGCGCCGTGTCGGTCACGATGGCCGCGGTCGGGGTCGTGACGTCGTGCTCCCCCGACTTCAGCGACCCGCCGGAGCCGAACACGAGCAGCAGGACGCCGCCCCCGATGGCCAGGCACACGCCGATCACGAGCACGACCACCGCGATGACGATCACGGCGATCCGCGCGGGGCTGCGGCGCGGCGGATAGGTCTCAGTCATCGGCGCCTCCCCGGCTCGAAGACAGCTCTCGGCAGGCGATCCCCGACCTCACCGGTCCCCGGGTGTCCATTGTGGTCGGTGGTGACCAGGAAGGGCCACGCGGTGGAAACTCACCCGTCGAGCTCGCTGCGCGCCAGTTCCCCGCACGATGTGACGCCGGGCTTCGTGGGGCACGCCACGGCCCGGCGACCGAGGAACATCGGCGCAGCATGAATCGGATGGTAACCCCGGTTTCGGGCACCTCCGGCCGGCTCGGGACCGGGCACCTGCCGGATCCCCGCGCGGCTCGGCGTGGATCCGCGGGGCCGGATTCACCGCGGGCGGCTGGGCACGAGCGTCGCGCACGTCGACGTCCTGGTCGCCTTCTCGGGGATCGATGCCGCTGCCGGCGGCGTGCCGGTGCGTCGGTGATCGGGCCCGACCCATGTGGGCGCGGTTCGGGAATCCTCTTGCGGTGCACCGGTTCGGCGGTGCTCACCAGCTTCGGCCGTCTGGTCCCGCTCGACGTTCGAGCCACGCGATGACGACCCCCGCCGAGCGCCGAGCCGGGCTCGCTCGCGCCGCGGTGCCTGCACCGGCCGTCGGACCGGGTCTCGATCACGTGCGGCCGCGGTGCTGCTGACGGCCTCGTCCGGTGATCGGCTACCGGCTGTGAAAAGTGCATCCGCAACCGGGTGCGTCAGCGCCAGTCGATCGTCACCGGCGGCCAGAGTCCCTGGACGGCAGAGTCGGCGGCGACCAGCCGCCCGCCCGCGTGACGTCGTGGCCCGCGTCGGACAGGCCCGGTGGGCCACGCGATGCCCGCGATCCCGCCGCCGCCCAGGACCAGCGCGCCGGTCACCACGGCAGCTCGCCGTGGCGGTCGGAGAACGTGCCGGTGGGACCGTTCGCGCCGATGCTCGCCAGGCGCACGATCGCGTCGGTGCCCTCGTCGGCCGTCTGGATCCCGTCGCCGCTCATGCCGTGCATCTCGGTCGCGGTGAACCCGGGATCCACCGCGTTCACGCGGATTCCCGGCAGCCCCTTGGCGTACTGCACGGTCAGCATCCCCACCGCCGCCTTCGACGACGCGTACACCGGCAACGGAAACCGCGACTCGTGCCGCTCGGGGTTGTTCACCGTCCCGAACGACCCCAGGCCGCTGCTCACGTTCACGATCACCGGCGCGGCGGACCGGCGCAGCACCGGCAGGAACGCGTGAATCGTCCGGACCACACTGAACACGTTGACGTCGAAGATCTCCCGCATGTGCCCCGCCGTCGCGTCTTCGGGCTTGAGCATGCCCTCGAACGCGCCCGCACAGTTCACGAGCACGTCCAACTCGGTCAACCGGCCGGCCGCCGCGGCAACGGACTCGTCGTCGGTCACATCGAGCTGCAGGAACTTCGCCCCGAGCTGATCCGCGGCCTCGCGGCCTCGCGTGGCGTCCCGCGCTCCGATGTAGACGGTGTGCCCGGCGGCGATCAACCTGCGCGCGGCTTCCCGGCCGAGACCCCTGGCGCCGCCTTGACGAACCCTTCGACCAGGTGGTTAACCGTGGCGCCGATCGTCGCCGCCGGCGTCACCTCGTCGGTCAGCACCCCGGACACGAGCGAGCCCTTCAGCGGGCACGACGAAGAGAGAGTTCTGGCACGATCGCGGCATGGCCCCCGCTCACGACCCGTCCGCGTCGCTGCAACTCCTGGTCGGCCGCAAGATCAGCGCGGTCAGCTTCGTCCGCGACTACGTCGAACTGCATTTCGACGGACCTGTGTTGCGAGCGCTCACGAACCCGTTCGGGATGTATGGCTGCCGCGCATGGCGCTTTCCCGAAGGACAGTCGGTGGTCGTCATGCGCTATTTCGTCGGCAACGTGATCGACGGCTACGAAGTGGTCCCCCACAGCTACCTCGCGGTCGACTCCGGCGAGCATCGCTTCGCCATCCCGCTGGACGACGACTCCCGCAGCGGCCCCGAAGCAGCCCATCTCGTCGGGGTCGACGAAAACGGTCAGCCCGACGCGCGACCGTTGTCGGTCTGGTAGCGAGGACATCGTCGACTGCCTGTCCGCCGCCGACCGCGTCTCGGGGCCGAGACAGCCCGCTGGTGCGATCAGGGCGACAGCGGAACGTCCATCGCACCCGGCACCCGATCAGGTCGACGGAACTTCCACCTCACTCGGCACCCGATCCGGCCTCAACCCCCGCCAAGCCGTGTGCCGAAGCCGCTGGTCTCCCGGTGTCAGACGGCGGTACACCACCTCGCCGACGAGCGAAGGTGCCAGCCAATGCGCCCCCCGGGCCCGGTCTCGGGGCACCACGTTGGCGAACGGGCTCACCGACTGCTCCAGCGGCGCCAGCGTCTCCCGTAGATCCACCAGCATCTGCTCAGTGAACCCCGTCCCCACATCACCCAGGTACAGAAGATCGCCCGTCCCAGGATCGTGCGCGCCGAGAAGCAGCGCACCCAGGGTCGAAGCGCGACGCCCCTGGCCCGGCCGCCAGCCCCCGAGCACGACTTCCGTGGTGCGGATCAGCGGGTGCTTCAGCCACTCCGGGCTCCGCCGGCCCGGGTGGTACTTCGAAGCGCGCGCCTTGACCACCAGGCCTTCGAGCATCGTCTTCTGGGCCACGTCCAGCAGGTCCTGCGGTGACATTCCCTGCGCCGACAAGTCCGTGTGGGAGTAGGACGGGGTGATGGCCGCCAGGCGGCGGTCCCCAGGCGCAAGTGACTCAAGAACACCCCGGCGTTCGTCGTACGGAGCGTCCAAAAGCGAATCACCGCCGAGCCACAGCACGTCGAACACGAAGTACGACACGGAACGCTGGGAACTGTCGTGGTTCTGCAGCAGCCCGAAGTCGGGATGCCCCTGCTCGTCGAGAGCCACGACCTCGCCGTCGAGCACCGCGGGCCGCCCGCCCAGCGCGTCGCCGAACACGCCCAGCAGCTCGGGGAAGCGTCCGGTGAAGTCGTTGTTGTTGCGGCTCGTCAGCACGGTGGTGCCGTCGGCGGCGACGCGCATGATGGAGCGGTAGCCGTCCCACTTGAACTCGTAGGCATAGTCCGGGCTGTCGCGCAGGAGGCCGCCGTCGGGGGTCGCGAGCATCGGCTCGATCGGGGCCGGCACGCGCGACCGCTCAGCACCGCTTGCCATGCCGGCCTCCCGCCTCGGACGTCCCGCTCGCCCCACCGTAAGGCGAACCGAGCGGAAACGTCCACAGTGGTCACCCGCCGTGCGTGCTGCCGCTCTGGTAGTCGGTGTAGGTGTACGGGTTGTCCAGGACCTTCGCCGCGGGGACGTCGGGGTTCATCCCCTGCTCCCAGGCCTCGTCGCCCAGCTGCGCGCGCAGGTGTTCGACCGTCGCGTCCACCGTGCGGCGCACCGCCGCGAGGTCGGCGTCCACGAGCCGGCCGTCGCGCTTCACGATGCGGCCGTCGACCAGCACGGTGTGCACGTCGCCGCGCTGGGCCTGGAACGCGATGTGGCCGTGGGGATTGAGCAGCGGGAACGACACGGGCGAGTGATCGTTTTTCACCAGCACCACGTCGGCCTTCTTGCCGACCTCGACGCTGCCCAGCTCCGCCTCGCGCCCGAGGGCCCTGGCGCCGCCGCGGGTGGCCCACTCCACGACCTGGTCGGCGCGTAGCGCGGCGTGCGTGACGGTATCGCCCTTCGCGTGCGCCTCCAGGTGCTCGCGGGACCGGTCGGCGCCCAGCGTGGTGCGCATGGCGGAGAACAGGTCGCCGCTCCACCACACCGAAGTGTCCATCGACAGCGACACCGGGATGCCGTGCGAGCGCAGCGCCCAGGTGGGCGGGTAGCCCTGGCCCGCGCTCTGCTCGCTCTCGGTGGACACCGACACCGAGCCGCCGGTCGCGGCGATCCGATGGTACGAGTCGGCCGAGAGCGACGCGCCGTGCACGTAGATCGTCTCCGGCGTCATGAAGCCGTGGTCGTGCATGAGGCGGATGCCGTCGTCGCCGGTCGCGCCCCACACGCCCGCGTGTGTGGTCACGGGGACGCCGAGCTCGCGCGCGACCTCGAACGCCGGCTTCTCCGGGAACGCCGGGTCGCCGGTCACGTCGAACGCGAGCTGGAAGCCGAGCATGGGGTCGCCGGTCATGCGGCGCACGACGAACTCGCGGAACTCGGGCGTGGCGGTCCAGTGCGCCGGTGCGTCCTGGATGTTGCCGTACGCCAGCACGAACCGGCCCGGCACGGCCTGCAGCGCGTCCGCGGCCGCGTCGGCGTGCTCGGTCGTCTGCAACCCGTGCGACCAGTCCACTGTGGTCGTCACGCCGGCATCGAGCGCTTCCCAGGCGGACAGCAGGTTGCCCGCGTAGACGTCGGCCGGGCGGAACGTCTTGCCGTGTTCGAGGTAGTACCAGACGAAGTACTGCGTCAGCGTCCAGTCGGCGCCGTAGCCGCGCATCGCCGTCTGCCACATGTGGCGGTGCGTGTCGATCATGCCCGGCATCACGATGCCGCCGGTCGCGTCGATCTCCACGGTGCCTTCGGGCACGGCCAGCTCCGGGCCGACGGCGGTGATCGTGTCGCCGGTGACCAGCACGTCGTGCCCGGGCAGCACGCGGCGGGTGGCGTCGACGGTCAGCACGGTCCCGCCGCGCAGGACGACCGGCCGGCCGGTGGGCTCGCTCATGGCTGCCTCTCTTCCACGCCGGAGCCCCCACGGACCCCTGACGCGTACAATCGTCCGCTTGACGGACAACCAGTGGGGTGCAGACACTTTTGCGCACCGCGGAGCCCCTGTCAATGCCCGGCCGGGCCCCGGCGCCGCGCGAGGCCGGGCGATGCTGTCCGTCTCGCGGACAGCGAGCGGATACGCTTCGCGGGACGCAGTGCCCGCCAGGCCGTGAGGAGGTCGTGCCATGCCACGAGAGGGAACCGGTCCGGACTTCATCGAGGCGCTCGCCCGCGGGCTCGAAGTGATCGCCGCCTTCCGGCCCAACCAGCCGGTGATGACGCTCGCCGAGGTCGCGACCGCCACGAAGCTGGCCCGCCCCACCGCGCGTCGGATCCTGCTGACGCTGGAAGAACTCGGCTACGTGCGCGCGGCCGAGCGTGGTTACGCCCTCACGCCCCGCGTGCTCGAACTCGGCGTCGCCTACGTGCGGTCGATGGGCCTGTGGGACATCGCGCGCCCGCACCTGGAGAAGCTCGTGGCGCAGACGAACGAGTCCTGCTCGATCGCGCAGCTCGACGGGTCCGACATCGTCTACGTGGCCCGGGTTTCGGTGCCGAAGATCGTGTCGCTGGCCGTGCAGATCGGCACCCGGTTCCCGGCGCTGCCGACGTCGCTGGGCAAAGTCCTGCTCGCGGCCTTGTCACCCGAGGAGCTCGAGACCACCCTCGCCGAGCCGACGCGCTCCGGGCTCGTGCCGCGCTGGCAGCCCGGTCACGCCGAGCGCGACGCCGAGCTGCGTGAGGTGCGCGCCCGCGGCTGGGCGCTGACCGACGAGCAGCTCACCCTCGGCATCCGCTCGGTGGCGGCGCCCCTGCGCGACGGGGCCGGTCGCGTGATCGCGAGCGTCAACGTCAACTGCCACGCCGCCGAGACCCCGGTCGACCGCCTGATCGGCCACCACCTGCCACTGCTGCTGCAGGCCGCGGGCGACATCAGCGCGGACTTCGCGCGCCTGCAGGACGTGCCCCACACGGCCGCCGCCGCCGCGCCGGCCGTGTCCTGACCCACGCTTGACCGGCGCGCCGCACTGGCGCAGACTCTCGGTTGGACGACTCAGACGGACATTGGTCCGCCTGACGGACACTAAGAGAGGCGAAGCATGGAAGACTCCCCGGCGGGAGCGGGCACCGGACCGCTGTCGGGGCTGCTGGTGGCGGACTTCTCCCGGGTGCTGGCCGGCCCGTACGCCACGATGCTGCTCGCCGACCTCGGCGCCGAAGTCGTGAAGGTCGAGGGCCCGCAGGGCGACGAGACCCGCACCTGGATGCCGCCGGTGCGCGGCGAGACCTCCACCTACTACCTCGGCGTGAACCGCGGCAAGCGCTCCATCGCCCTTGACCTGCGAGACGAGGCCGACGCGGCGCTCGGGCGCGAGCTCGCCGCCCGGGCCGACGTGCTCATCGAGAACTTCAAGCCCGGCGGCCTCGCCAAGTACGGCCTCGACTACGAAACCGTCCGCGCCCTCAACCCCGGCCTCGTCTACGCGTCGATCACCGGCTTCGGCTCCGGCGCGGGCAGCCACGTGCCCGGTTACGACCTGATGGTGCAGGCGATCTCCGGCCTGATGAGCCTCACCGGCGACCCCGCCGGGCCGCCGTACCGCGCCGGCATCTCCGTGTTCGACGTGATGGCCGGCAACCACGCCGTGATCGGCATCCTCGCCGCGCTGCGCCACCGCGACGCGACCGGCGCCGGCCAGCTCGTGGAGGTCAACCTGCTGTCCTCGGCGCTCACCGGGCTGGTGAACCACAGCTCCGCCTACGTCGCGGGGGGCGTGGTCCCCTACCGGATGGGCAACGCGCACCCCAGCGTGTTCCCGTACGAGCCGCTGCCGACCGCCGACGACGACATCATCGTCGCCGCGGCCAACGACGGCCAGTTCCGCAAGCTGTGCGACGTGCTCGCCATCCCGGAGATCGCCGAAGACCCGCGCTTCGCGCACAACGCCGACCGCACGCGCAACCGCGAGGAGCTGCGCCCGATCCTCGTCGAGCGCCTGGCCGCCCGCGGCGCCGTCGACTGGTTCGAGGCCCTCACGGCCGTGGGCGTGCCGTGCGGCCCGATCTCCACGATCGACGGCGGATTCGCGATGGCCGAGCGGTTCGGGCTCGATCCCGTGGTCGAGGTCGGCGAAGGCGACCGCGCGGTGCCCACGACGCGCCACCCGTTGCGGCTCTCGGCGACCCCGGCGTCCTACCGGCTGCCGCCGCCGCAGCTCGACGAGCACGGCGCCGAGCTGCGCGCCTGGCTCCGTACCCCGCGAGAGGAATCCGAGTGAGCGAACCGCCCGTGTACGAGACGGCGCTCGGAGCGTCGTCGCTCGACAAGATCACCCTGCTCGGCCAGGACCTGGCCCACGACGTGATGGGCAAGGTCGGCTTCGGCGAGCTGGCCTTCTGGCTCGCAACTCAGCGCCGGCCGACGCCGGGCGAGACCCGCGTGTTCGAGGCCGTGCTCGCGGCGCTGGCCGACCACGGCTTCACCCCGACCGCGATCGTCACGCGGCTGACCTACCTGTCCGCGCCCGACTCGATCCAGGGCGCGCTCGCCGCCGGCCTGCTCGGCGGTGGCTCGCGCTTCCTCGGCGTCACCGAGGACTGCGGCCGCTTCCTGCACGAGGTGCTCGCCTCGGCCGGCGACCTCCCCACCGACGACCCGGGCTGGGACACGCTCGCCCTCGAAACCGTTCGCACGAAACGGGAAGCCCGCGAGTTCGTCCCCGGGCTCGGGCACCACGTACACAAGCAGGGCGACCCGCGCACGCCGCGCCTGCTGGAGATCGCCGCCGAGGAAGGGCTCGTCGGCCCGCACCTGGCGCTGTTCACCGCGATCGGCCGCGTGCACCCGCAGGTGCTCGGCAAAACGCTGCCGCTCAACGGCGCGGGCGTCTGCGGCGCGGCGCTGGCCGACCTCGGGCTGCCGCTGGAACTGCTGCGCGGGTTTGCCCTGCTGGCCCGCACGGCCGGGCTCATCGGGCAGCTCGCCGAGGAACTGCGCCACCCCGTGGGCAACGACATCTTTCTCGCGGTAGACCTGAACAACCGGCCCGTGGAGCCGGACCCGTACACGCCCTGACCCCACGGAATCCGGTCGAGAAGAGGACGTCAATGGAGCTCGTCACCGAGGACAACATCACGGAGCTGGCCGCGCGGCGCTGGGGCACCGCGCACGACCCGCGCACGAAGGAGCTGATGACCGCGCTCGTGCGCCACCTGCACGACTTCGCGCGTGAAGTGCGGCTCACCGAGCCGGAGTGGATGGCCGCGATCCAGTGGCTCACCAAGACCGGCCAGATCAGCAACGAGAAGCGCGAGGAGTTCATCCTGGCCTCCGACGTGCTGGGCCTGAGCATGCTCGTCGTGCAGATGAACCACGCCTTCGCGAAGGAAGCCACGCCGGCCACGGTGCTCGGCCCGTTCCACATCGACGGCTCCCCCGAGCTGGACTTCGGCGGCGACATGTCCGACGGCGTCGAGGGCACCCCGCTCTACGTCAGCGGCACCGTCCGCTCCCTCGACGGCGCGCCCGTCGCCGGCGCGCTGCTCGACGTGTGGCAGGCGGACGCCGACGGTGCCTACGAGTCCCAGCTGCCGGAGGTCGACGAGGCCCGGCTGCGCGCGAAGTACACCACTCGCGCCGACGGCACCTACTGCGTGCGCACGATCGCCCCGAAGGGCTATGCGATCCCGATGGACGGCCCCGTCGGCGACCTCATCTCGCGCACCGACATCAGCCACTTCCGCCCGGCCCACGTGCACTTCCTCGTGAACGCCGCCGGGCACCAGCCGCTGATCACGCACCTGTTCCAGGAAGGCGCCCCATACCTCGACAGCGACGTCGTGTTCGGCACCAAACAGGAGCTCGTGGTCACCTTCGAGCCCCGCGAGCCGGGCCCGACGCCCGACGGCGGCGAGTCGGCCGTGCCGTGGGTCGAGGCGCGCTACGACTTCGTCCTGCAACCCGTCGGCTGATCCCGAGAATCCCAGCAGCAGGGACAGCAGGGACAGCAGAAAGCCCCCAGCGCTCACGAGTCGCTGGGGGCCTTCTTGCGCGTGCTACTTGGTGATCGCTTCGGTGAAGGCGACCCACGCGGAGGGCGTGACCGTCAGGTGACCGGTTTCCCGGGCCTTCGTGTCGCGGATGCCCACCGCCGTCGGCAGAACAGCTGCTTCAACACAGTTGCCCGAGCCGTTCGAGTAGCTGGCCTTGATCCACTGACCAGCGAACTTCTCGCTCATGGTGTGCTCCGGTGGTTGTCCCTTGCTCGCTTGACCAGGGTATCGCTGCCGGCGAAGTCCGCAGCTGCCGCCTGCAGGCCCATCCGAGCCTTGCGATAGATCTCCACTTGAGCGGGGTCCTCGATCAGGAGGCCGCCAGTCAACGTGTCGATGTGCGCGAAGGTTGCGCCGTCGGCCAGTTCGAACAAGGTGAACGACGTGCCTATCGCCGCGTGTCCCCGCGAGCGCTTCGGCAAGACCTGCACCTGAATCCCCGGTCGCTTCGCCGCCTCCGAGAGTCGATCCAGCTGCTCGCACATCACCTCCGGCCCACCGACCGGCATGTCCAAGGCAGCCTCGAAGATCACTGCCCAGAGGGGCGCGGAACTTTGACTTTGCCGGTCGAGGCGCAACTTCACTCGCCGCTCGACCTCGGCATGGGTCGCGTTCGGCAAGTCGGCGCGGATCACCGCCGCCGCGTATCCCGCCGTCTGCAGCCGCCCCGGGATGAGTGTCTCCTGGAACTCGAAGATCTCGCGAGCATCGCTCTCCAGTTCAAGGAAGTCAGCGAAGGTCCCCAGGCCGTTGTCCTCGCCCGCAGCGTCGTGCCACCACCCGCGCTGCTTGGCAGACCGCGCGAGTTTCACCAAGGCATTCGCGGTCTCCTCACTCGCGCCCAGTGCCTTGGCCAGCGCATAAGTGTCATCGCCGCTGACCTGAAATCGGAACGTTTCGATTCGAGAAACCTTGGCTTCGCTGAATCCCGCAGCTTCGCCGGCCTCGGCAAGCGTCATTCCGGCATCGAGCCGCAGCCGCTTCAACGCACCCACCAACCGGCGCCGGCGAAGAGAAGGTGCGTTGGCCATGGACTACTCCTATCGAGTGGACTGAAGGCTCAGCATGAATGCAAGACTTGCACTTTTACTGAGTTGTACACCAGTGTAGCGATCAACACAGGGGCACCAGGAAGGGGTTGGTCTTGGAGACAAAGAGCATCAGCGGGGTCGCCGAGGCCATGTTCGCCGTGCATTTCTGGGCGGGAGACACGCGTAACCACCGGTACCTGCGCGCTCAGCTGGAAGACGAGGAACGGGACACCTTCAGCCCCGGCTGCACGCAGAACGGCTTCGTCATTCCCGCGCGGTGGGCGTTCCGCTCCGAACTGTCGCGGGAACTCGGCGACGACCGTGACAGGGCACGCGACTGCCGCACCTGCTTCCGGCGGCCGCGATGACCGCGCTGGTCCAGCGGTCGGCGCTCGAGCAACTCGACATCGTCGCCGCGCGGCTCGAAGAGATCCGCGTCGCCGAGGGCCTCACCCTGCGGGAAGCGGGGCGGATCCTCGGCATGCTCGCCGGCAACATCCACTCGCTGCGCACCCGGGCCCGCACCAGCCAGACCCTGCCGACCCTCGACGCCTACGCCTGCCACCTCGGCTACCGCCTGCACGTCGTTCTCGTCGAAGACGACCCGGGACAACGCCGCCCGCCCTGGCGCGAGCGCATGCCCCACGGCGACAACGCCGGCGACGCCCAGGCGATGTCCGAACTGTGGCAGCTCCTGCAGCACCTGCACATGCTGCGCCAGAAGGCCGGCCTGACCCGCGACGAGGTCGCCGAAACCCTCGGCATCAGCCCACTCACCTTGTGGCGCCTGGAAAACAACCCCGGCGCCGCCGATGCGGCCTTCACCAACGTGCTGCTCTACTCCCGCTTCTACGGCTACACCGTCCAATTCCACCTCGCCGAGCCGCTGGAGGTGACGGCGATCGGCAAATGGATGCGCGACGACGGCTCAGTGATCTACGACGGCAACCCCGAAACCGGCGACGACGAAGACCACCCCGACGACGAATGATCTCCCGGCTGCCGCGTGCTGACCCCGATCAGGCGCGGCAGCCGGGTTCCCACTCCCGCCAAGGGCGGGCTGAGCCGAAGCCTCCAGGGACTCACGAGCCTGGGGGCTTCGTGCTGCGGCCTGTCTGCCGCTGGTTTGCCTGCCGCTGGTTTGCCTGCCGCTGGTTCGTCAGCCACTGGTTTGCCTGCCACTGGGGCCGGGAAGACCTAGGCTCGTGCTGGGGACGGCCCGCGCGGCCGCACCGCGACGAGGAGAAGGGACGGCTCCGCCCATGGCGATCGCCACCATCAACCCCGCGACCGGGGAGACGGTCAAGACGTTCACCGAGCTGACCGAGGCCGAGGTCCGGGACAGGATCGGGATCGCGCACGAGCAGTGGCAGACCTACCGGCGCACCACGTTCGCCGAGCGCGCCGCGCTGCTGCACGCCACCGCCGACCTTCTCGAAAAAGAAGCCGACGACGTCGCGCGGATGATGACGACCGAGATGGGCAAGACGCTCGCCTCGGCTCGCGCGGAGGCGCTGAAGTCCGCCAAGGGCATGCGGTACTACGCCGACCACGCGCAAGAGTTCCTCGCGGACGAGCCGCTGCCGGACCCGTCGGTGGTCGGCGCGTCGCGCGCACTGGGCCGCTACCAGCCGCTCGGGGTGGTACTGGCCGTGATGCCGTGGAATTTCCCGCTGTGGCAGGTGATGCGCTTCGCCGCGCCCGCGCTGATGGCGGGCAACGTCGGGCTGCTCAAGCACGCGTCCAACGTGCCGCAGTGCGCCCTGTACCTCGAGGACGTGTTCCGGCGCGGCGGATTCGGCGAAGGCTGCTTCCAGACGCTGCTGGTCTCCTCGCGCCAGGTCGAGCCGATCCTGCGTGACGCGCGCGTCGCCGCCGCCACGCTCACCGGCAGCGAGCCGGCCGGGCGCTCGGTCGCCGCGATCTGCGGTGACGAGGTGAAGCACACCGTGCTGGAACTGGGCGGCAGCGACCCGTTCGTGGTGATGCCCTCGGCCGACCTCGACCGCGCGGCCGAGACCGCCGTGACGGCGCGCACGCAGAACAACGGCCAGTCGTGCATCGCGGCGAAGCGCTTCATCGTGCACACCGACATCTACGACGAGTTCGCCAGGAAGTTCGTGCAGCGGATGCGCGCGCTGACCGTCGGCGATCCGTTCGACGACACCACGAACGTCGGGCCGCTGGCCACGGAACAGGGCCGCACCGACGTCGAGGAACTGGTGGACGAGGCCGTTTCCGCGGGCGCCACCGTGCTGTGCGGCGGGAAACGCCCGGATGGCCCGGGCTGGTTCTACCCGCCGACGGTGATCACCGACATCACGCGCGAGATGCGCATCTTCACCGAAGAGGTGTTCGGCCCGGTTGCCTCGCTCTACCGCGTGGCGGACCTCGACGAGGCGCTGGAGATCGCGAACGCGACGTCGTTCGGCCTCGGGTCCAACGCGTGGACCGAGGACGCCGGCGAGATCGAGCGGTTCATCGACGACCTCGACGCCGGGCAGGTGTTCATCAACGGCATGACGGTGTCCTACCCGGAGCTGCCGTTCGGCGGCGTGAAGCGCTCGGGTTACGGCCGCGAGCTGTCGTCGCACGGGATCCGGGAGTTCTGCAACCTCAAGACGGTCTGGGTCGGCTGACGCTCGCGGGCCCGGGCGTCAGAGCACGCCCGGGTACGCCCCGCCGTCGATGAGCAGGCTCTGGCCGGTGAGGAACCCCGCCTGCGCCGAGCACAGGTAGGCGCACGCCGCGCCGAACTCCGCGGGCTCGCCGAACCGGCCTGCGGGGATCGCCGCGCGCTGCCGGTCCGCGACGGCTTCCGGCGTCACTCCCGCGTTCGCAGCCGCCGTTTCCTGACCCGAACGCAGGCGGCGGGTGTCGAACGAGCCGGGCAGCAGGAAGTTGATCGTCACGTTGGCGTGCGCGACGGACCGGGCGACGCCGGCGAGGAACCCGGTGAGGCCGGCCCGCGCGCCGCTGGAGAGGTCGAGCCCGGCGAGCGGCATCTTGACCGAGCCGGACGTGATGTTCACGATCCGGCCGAACCGGCGTTCCACCATGCCGTCGACGACTTGCTGCACCAGCCGGATCGGCGTGGCCATGTTGGCGCGCACGCCGGCGAACAGCGCGTCTTCGTCGACCTCGCGGAAGTCGCGGAACGGCGGACCGGCGTTGTTGTTCACGAGGATGTCGACCGGTCCCGCGGCCGACAGCAGCGCGTCCTGCACGGCGTGGTCGCCGAGGTCGCCCGCCACGGGCACCACCGTGGCGCCCGTTTCCGCCGCGAGCTCCGTGGCCGCGGCGCGCGTCGAGTCCTCCGAGCGCCCGTTGACGACGACGGTGCAGCCCGCCCGCGCGAGCTCCACCGCGCAGGCCCGCCCGAGGCCCTGGGTCGACGCGCACACCACGGCCGTGCGGCCGGCGATTCCGAGATCCACGAGCCTGCTCCCCTGCCGTACCAACGGAAAGTCCCCAGTGGACCTTACCCGGCGATCTCGCAGAGCACCTCGCCCTGGGCGCGGCTGTCGCCGACCGCCACCGCGAGCCCCGTGACCACGCCGGATTTGTGCGCCTTCACCGGGTTCTCCATCTTCATCGCCTCCACGACGGCGATGAGGTCACCGGCCTCGACGGTGTCGCCCTCGGCCACGGCGAGCTTCACGACCGTGCCCTGCATCGGCGTCGTCACCGCGTCGCCGGACACGGCGCTCGCGCGCGGGCCGAGTGCCACGGCCGCGGAAGCCGCGCGGATCTCGTCGGCCCGGCTGCCCACTTCCGACAGACCGGGCAAGGACACCCGCAGGGCACGGCCGCCGACGGAGATCGACACCTTGCCGTCGTCGACGGGTTCGGCGGAGTACTCGAGCAGGGTGTTGGCGAAGTCCTCCTCGATCCAACGCGTGTGGACGGTGAACCCGTCCTCGGCCGTGAACGCCGGGTCGCGCACCACGGCGCGGTGGAACGGCACCACGGTCGCGAGGCCCTCCACCGCCAGCTCGGCCAGCGCCCGGCGGCTGCGCGCCAGGGCCGTCGCGCGGTCGGGCCCCGAGACGATCAGCTTGGCCAGCATGGAGTCGAACTGTCCACCCACGACGCTGCCCGCCTCGACGCCCGAGTCGAGCCTGATGCCGGGGCCCTCGGGCACGTCGAAGCGGCGCACGGTGCCCGGCATCGGGAGGAAGCCGCGGCCCGGGTCCTCGCCGTTGATGCGGAACTCGAACGCGTGCCCGCGAGGTTCCGGATCGGCCATGGTCAGCCGCTCGCCGCGGGCAATGCGGAACTGCTCCAGCACGAGGTCGAGACCCGTCGTCTCCTCGGTCACGGGGTGCTCGACCTGCAGGCGGGTGTTGACCTCGAGGAACGAGATCGTACCGTCGGTGCCGACGAGGTATTCGACGGTGCCCGCGCCGAGGTATCCCGCCGCGGCGCAGATCTGCTTGGCGGAAGAGTGGATCAGCGCGCGCTGCTCGGCGCTCAGGAACGGCGCTGGGGCTTCCTCCACCAGCTTCTGGTGACGGCGCTGCAACGAGCAGTCGCGGGTGCCGGCCACGACGACCGTGCCGTACGCGTCGGCGAGCACCTGCGCCTCGACGTGCCGGGGGTGGTCGAGGTAGCGCTCGACGAAACACTCGCCCCGGCCGAAGGCCGCGACGGCTTCGCGCGTGGCGGACTCGAACAGCTCGGGAATCTCTTCGAGCGTGCGTGCGACCTTGAGCCCGCGACCCCCACCGCCGAACGCCGCCTTGATCGCCACCGGCAGCCCGTGCTCGCGCGCGAACGCCACGACCTCCTCGGCCGACGCCGCCGGTTCCTCGGTGCCCGGCACCAGTGGCGCGCCGACGGACCGGGCGATCTTGCGCGCGGTCACCTTGTCGCCGAGGTCGCGGATCGCCTGCGGCCCCGGGCCGATCCACACGAGACCGGCGTCGAGCACGGCCTGGGCGAAGGCGGCGTTCTCCGAGAGGAACCCGTAGCCGGGGTGCACGGCGTCGGCGCCGCTGACCTTGGCGACGTCGAGGATCTTGTCGATGTCCAAATAGGACTCCGCGGCCGTGCTGCCGTGCAGCGCGTAGGCCTCGTCGGCGAGTCGGGTGTGCGGTGCCCGGGCGTCCGGATCGGCGTAGACGGCGACCGAAGCCAGCCCGGCGTCGCGCGCGGCGCGGATCACGCGGACCGCGATCTCGCCCCGGTTCGCGACCAGGACCTTGGTGAACTCAGACACGGGACATCCCCCTCTCCCGGATCCCCGGGAGGACCTCGGTGGCGAACAGGTCGATCGCGCGGTCGGGATCCGCGCACGCGGGCGCGAAGATCACGCTCTCGGCACCCGCTTCGGCGTACTCCGCCAGCCGCTCACGCACGCGCGCCGGCGTGCCGAACAACAGGTAACGGTCGGCGTGGCCCTCGAAGTCCTGGCGGTAGGTCCCGCTCACGGCCGACACCACCTCACGCCGGGCCCGGTCGCCGTCGGTGTCCACACTGGACCACAGGTACACGCCGCCGCGAATGTCCTCGGGCCGCCGCCCGTACCCCACGGCCAGCTCCCGCACCTGCGCCAGGCTGTCGCGCAGCCGATCCGGCGCGACCAGGTAGGGCAGCCAGCCGTCACCGTGCCGTGCGGCCCGCCGCATCGCCGCGCGCCGCCGGCCACCGACCCACACCGGCGGCCGACGGTCGGGCACCGGCTGGAGCTTCTGATCCTTGATGGTCGTGAACTCGCCGTGGAACGTCACCGGGCCCCCCGCGAGCAGCCGGTCGAGCACCTCGAGGGCCTCGTCGGTCCGGCGGCCGCGCTCGGCCAGCGGCACGCCGACGGCCTCGAACTCCGGCGGATGCTCACCGCCCACGCCGACCCCCAGCTCGAACCGGCCGCGCGACACCGCCGCGAGCGTCGCCACGAGCTTCGCCGCCAGCGCCGCCGGATACACCGGCAGGATCGTGAGCGCGCTCATCAGCCCGAGCCGCTCGGTCGCCCCGGCCGCCGCGGCGAGCCCGACGAAGGCGTTGGTCATCGGCCCGTGGAAGAACACGTGCTCACCGCAACAGAAGAAGTCGAACCCGGCTTCCTCGGCCCTGCGCGCGACTGCGGGGATCTCCCCCGGATCGCCCGCGGGCGGGAACATCAACCCGACGCGCATCACACCTCCCCCGGCACGCGCGCCAGCACTGTGCGCGCCATGCGGACGTGGACGTCGTCGACCATCTGGCCGTCGACGACGGCGACGCCGGAGTCGGCGGCGGCCAGGACGGCGCGCGCGTGGGCGACCTCGTCCGCGGCGGGTGTGAAGACCTCGTGCGCCAATTCGACCTGGCGGGGGTGCACGCAGATCTTGCCCGTGTAGCCGATCGCGCGGCCCTGGTGGGCGTCGGCGCGGAAGCGGTCGTCGTCGCGGATCGAGACGACGGCCTGGTCCACTGTGGACATTCCGCACAGATGGGCGGCCAATCGCACTTCACTGCGGGCGTACAAGACCTCGTCCCCGCGGGCGGTGCGGACGCCGCCGATGTCGGCGATGTAGTCCTCCGCTCCGAAGTAGACGGAGTCGATCCCGGCGCGCAGCAGATCGCGGCAGAACGCCACTCCGCGCACGGTCTCCAGCCCGGCGATCACCGGCACGTCGGGACCGACCCGCGCCCGCACCGCGTCGATCTCCTCGCGCCGCTCGTACTTGGGCAGCACCACTCCGACGCCGCCCAGCGAAGCCACCGCGGCCAGGTCGTCCGCGAACCACGGCGAGGTGACGGGGTTGACCCGCACCAGCACCGTCGTCGAAGGGCCGGCGTCGAAGTCCGCCAGCGCGGCCACGGTCGTCGCCCGCGCTTCGGCCTTCTGCGCGGCGGGCACGGCGTCCTCGAGGTCGACCACGGCCGCGTCGGGCGCGATCGCCGGGATCTTCGCGATCATCGCCGCTTTCGAGCCCGGCATGAACAGCAGACTGCGGGGCACCAGTCCGTCCGACATCAAAGCTCCCTCACACCGGGCTGATCAGGTGGTGACGGCGGTGGCCCGAACGCTCCCAGCTCCCGGCCGCGCGCAGGCGGCCCAGCAGCTCGGCCCGCAGCGCCTCCGGTTTCACCACCGTGTCGACGTGCAGCTCACCGGCCAGCCGCAGCAACGTGAAGTCCGCGGCCTGCTCGGCGACGCGCGCGGCCACGAACGCCTCGCGTTCGGCCGGGTCCTCGATCGCCGCGATCTTGTTGGCGTACACCGCGTTCGCCGACGCCTCGGGGGACATGGTGCCGATCGTCGCGGTCGGCAGCGCGATCGTGGCGCGCGGTTCGAAGCCCGGCGCGCACATCGCGTAGAAGCCGGCCGCGTACGCCTTGCGCAGCACCACGGTGAACTTCGGCACCTCGGCGCTCGCCATCGCCGCGACCATTTTCGCACCGTGCCGGATGATCCCCTGTCGCTCCACCGCGACGCCGACCATGAAGCCCGGCACGTCCTGCAGGAACACCAGCGGCACGTTGAACGCGTCGCACATCGACACGAACCGCGCCGCCTTGTCGGCCGAGTCCACGAAGATCGCGCCGCTGCGCACCGACGGCTGGTTCGCGACCAGCCCGACGGTCTGCCCGCCCAGGCGCGCGAAGCCCGTCACCATCTCCTCGGCCCACGCGGACTTGATCTCGAAGAAGCTCCCGGCGTCGACCAGCCGCAGGATCACGTCGCGCACGTCGTAGGCCGCGTTGGGGTCCTCCGGGATCAGGCCGTCGGGCCAGTCCGGGATCTCCGGCGCCACGGCCTCGGCGCGGGCAGGGGCCGAGCGCCAGTCGTCGGGCAAGTACGACAGCAGCAGCCGCGCCGCCGCGATCACCTGCCAGTCCTCGTCGAACACCTCGTCGCCGCAGCCGGAAACGGTGGCGTGCATGGTCGCGCCGCCCATCTCCTCCAGCGTGGTGCGCTCGCCGGTCACCTTCTCCGCGACGCGCGGCGAGGCCAGGTACATCGACGCGTTGCCCGCGACCATTCCGACCCAGTCGGTGAACGCCGGCATGTATGCGCCGCCCGCGGCCGAAGGCCCGTGCAGGCAGCAGATCTGCGGCACCCGCCCGGAAAGCTTCACCTGCAGCTGGAAGATCCGCGACGCCCCGCGCCGCCCGGAGAAGAAGCCGAGCTGGTCGGTGAGCCGCCCGCCGGCGGAGTCGACGAGGTAGAACACCGGCAGCAGGTCACGGTCGGCGCGCTCCAGGATGCGCACCTGCTTCTCGCACGTCAGCTCGCCCCACGACCCGGCCTTCACCGAGAAGTCGTGGGCGATCACGGCGACCGGCCGGCCCTCGACCGTGCCGACGCCGGTGAGCACGCCGTCGGCGGGCAGGCCGTCGCCCGACGCGTCAGCGAGCAACCCGTCCTCCACCCAGCTGCCGGGGTCGAGCAGCAGCGCGATCCGTTCTCGCACCGGGAGCTTGTTCGGCCAGCGGCTCGCGTCGCCGCCCGCCAGCGCGATCTCTTCGGCCGTCTCGAGCTCGGCCGTCACCTCGCTCATCGCGCTGCCTCCTCCGTGACCACGAGGGTCTTCAGCGACGCCGCCAGCACGGTTTCGCCACGCTGGTTGAGGATCCGGAACGCGGAGGTGACCACGCCCTTGCCGTCGCCGCGCGGGGTCAGCTCGGTGACCTCGGTCTCGACGTGGATCGTGTCGCCCACGCGCACCGGCGTGACGAACCGCAGCCGGTCGATGCCGTAGAACGCCTTCATCGCCTCGGGCCAGAACGTGACCAGGCCCAGCGCGACCGACAGCGACAGCGCGCCGTGCGCCACGCGGCCGCCGAACACCGGGTCGGCGCCGAAGTACTCGGCGTCGGTGTGCGCCGGGTGCCAGTCGCCGGTGAACATGGCGAACTGCACGATGTCGGTCTCGGTGATCGTGCGGGCCCGGCTGACGTGAGTGTCGCCCACCTTGATCCGGTCGAAGTACTCGGTGATCACGCGGCATCCCCCACTGGTCGGCGGTGCATCAGGCCGGTGCGCTTGGCCCGGCACACCAGTTCGTCGCGCTGGTTGTAGGCGCGGTGCTCGAACACGACGATCCCGGCGTTCGGCCGCGACTTCGAGGCGCGGGCCTCCACGACCTCGCTCTCCACGCGGATCGTGTCGCCCGCGAATACCGGCTTCGGGAACTCCACGTCGGACATCCCGAGCTGCGCCACGATCGTGCCCAGCGTGAGCTCGTACACCGAGAGCCCGACCACCAGCGCGATCGTGAACATGCTGTTCACCAGCGGCTTGCCGAACTCGGAGCGCGAGGCGTAGTCGGCGTCGAGGTGCATCGGCGCCGGGTTCATCGTCATGGTCGTGAACAGCACGTTGTCGGTCTCGGTCACGGTGCGCCGCGTCGCGTGCCGCACCACGGTGCCGACTTCAAGCTGTTCGAACCACCGGCCCGAGACCGGGCGATCGGTGTCTGTGCTCATGGTTTACCTTTCCGCGCCGGGCCACCGGCGATCTTGAGTCAGAGACTGCCGAACCGCGGCGCTCTCCGCTCGGCGAACGCGGCCAGCCCCTCCCGTGCGGTGGGGCCGGCCAAGTGCGCGAGCAACGTCTCCCGCTCCGCGGTGATCGCGGCGGCGGGTTCGTCGGCGAGTGCCTTGCGGTGCAGGCGTTTCATGCCGCGCAACGCGTCGGGCGCGTGCCGGGCCAGGCGCGCGACGAGCGCCTCGACGGCGTCGTCGAGCTCGGCCGCGGGCACCGCGCTGCTCACGAGCCCGAAGCCCGCGGCGGTGGCGCCGTCGACGATTTCGCCGGTGTAGAGCAGCCTGCGGGCAATCGCCGGGGCGACGGCGTGGCTAAGGCGTACCGAACCGCCGGCGCCCGGCAGCAGCCCGTACTCGAGGTGCCGGTCGCCGATCTGCGCGGTCTCGCTGACCACGGCGAGGTCGCAGGCGAGCATGATCTCGCAGCCACCCGCCACCGCGTAGCCGTCGATCACGCAGACGGACACGAACGGCGCGGCTTCCAGCCGGTCGAGCGTCACCCCGATCGAGGTGATGTACTCGCGCACCGCGGCCGGGTCGTCCAGCACCGAACGCAGGAACTTCAGCTCGGCGCCGGCCGACAACGTCCCGCCCCGCCCGCGCACCACGACCACCGAGCACTCCGCCGCGGCCGTGATCGCCTCGTCCAGACCGGCGATCACCTCGGGGCTGAGCGCGTTGCGCGTGGCCGCCTGGTCGATCGTGATCCGGCCGACGGGACCGTCCACACTGAACCTGACGGCTTCACTTCCTGATGACAATGCCCGCCGCCTCCCGGTCCCACAGCTGGCCGACGCGGTCCGCGGCGGCGGTCTTCAGCTTGTACTTCTCGATCTTCTCGCTCGGCGTCTTCGGCAGGCGCTCGATGAACTCCAGGTAACGCGGCACCATGAAGTAGGGCATGTGCTCATCGCAGAACGCGATGATCTCCTCGTAGGAGGCGCTCGCGCCCTCTTCGAGCACGACGAACACCATCAGGTCGTCCTCGCCCAGTTCCGAAGCCACGGGCACGGCGGCGGCTTCGAGGATCGCCGGGTGCTTGCAGACGATGGTCTCCACCTCGTAGGCGGAGATGTTCTCGCCGCGGCGGCGGATGGCTTCCTTCTTGCGGTCGGAGAAGAACAGGTACCCGTCCTCGTCGAGCCAGCCGCGGTCGCCGGTGTGGAACCACAGGTCGCGCGTGGCGCCGACAGTGGCATCGGGCATCTTGTAGTACTCCAGCATGGTCATGCCGGGTTCGTTGGGGCGCAGGCGGATCTCACCGACCTCACCCGTCGCCAAGGCACGGCCCTCGTCGTCCACGATCTGCACGCTCATGTCGGGCCGCACCCGGCCCGCCGAGGGCACCTTCTCCAGCGGGTCGTCGGGGCTGAACACGGTGACCGCGCAGTTCTCGGTCATCGCGTACACGGAGGTGACCTTCGCGCCGTAGCGTTCGAGGAACCCGTCGGCCAGCTCGCGGGAGTTCGGCACCATCATGCAGATCCGCACCGAGTGGTCGCGGTCGCGCTCCGAGCGCGGCTGCTGCCAGATGATGTTCGCCATCGCGCCCAGCGCATTGAACACCGTGGCCTTCGACTCGCGGATCTGCGACCAGAACCGGCTGGCCGAGAAGTGCGGGTACAAGGCCACCGACGCTTCCGCCCACAACGCGGCGTACACCGTGTACCAGATGGCGTTGCCGTGGAAGACCGGCAGGCACGTGTAGAGCACGTCGTCCTGGCGGTAGGAGTTGAGCGACGCCATCTGATGGCCCACGGCGTGGCCCTGCGCCTGCGGGCAGATCGCGCCCTTCGACGGACCCGTGGTGCCGGAGGTGTAGAGGATCAGGTGCGGGTCGTTCCAGCGCACGGGCTCGGCAAGCCGCGGCGGTTCGGGCGAGGCCTGGCCGAGGTCGGCGAGGTCGTGCGTGGTGATGCCGTCGAGCGCGGCCAGCTGCGCCGGGTCGGAGCCGAGCCCCAGCACCGTGCGCACGGCCGGCACCTCGGGCAGCACGGCGGCGACGCGCGTGAGCAGGTCACCGGCCACGCACACGGCCGTGGAGTCGGACTGGTCGAGGAAGTAGCGCAGCAGCTCGCCCTTGGCGGCTGTGTTGAGCGGCACCGCCACGGCGCCGAGCTTGCCCAGGCCCCAGAGCGTCCACAGGAACTCGGGTCCGTTGGGCATCATCATGGCCACGTGGTCGCCCCGCGAAATTCCGAGCGCGGCGAACCCGTTGGCGTAGCGGTTGGTCATCTCGTCGAGGTCGCGGTAGGTGAAGGTGCGCCCCGCCCAGTGCAGGAACGGGCGGTCGCCGACGCGGGCGGCTTTGTCGGCGAGGATGTGCGCGGTGGTCCTCTGGTCGATCTCGTAGTAGCGCATCGTCGGGCTGCCTCCAAGTCTCGCCTCCGGACGCTAATCGCACGGGAGCGATCGGTCAACAAACAGTTGTTGCACCCGTTCTGCCCATCGACTCGTCACTCGCCGTAGTGTCTAATGGGCGGGTGTCCGAACGAGCCACCGACTACGTCACGCCCATCGTCGAGATCGCCGCAAGCCTGTTCGCCCGCAAGGGCTACCACGGGACTTCGATGCGCGACATCGGGCGGGAGGTCGGCGTGCACGCCGGAAGTCTCTACGTGCACATCCAGAGCAAAGAGGACCTGCTCGAGGCGATCGTGCACAGCATCATGGAGCGCTCCGAGCGCGACATGGAGGAGATCCTCGCCGCCGGCGGCACCGCCACCGAGCAGCTGCGCCAAGTGGCCGCGCGCGACCTCAAGCTCATCGGCGAGAACAAGGAGTTCGCCACCGTCTTCTTCCACGAGTGGCGCAACCTCAGCGAACCCCGCCAGCAAGCCGTGATCGCCAGCCGCGACCGCTGGGAAACCGGGCTGCGCAGCATCATCACGCAAGGCATCGAGGCCGGCGAGTTCCGCGAAGCCGACCCGCGCATCGCCGGTATCGCACTCACGAGCATCCTGAATTGGGCGTATGTCTGGTATTCCCCCGACGGGTCGCTCACCACGGACGAGCTCGCGGACCGCTTCGCCGATCTGCTGATCGAAGGCCTGCGCGCACACTGAATCCCGGCTGTGGTCACGGTCTCGCGCGGCGGGTACCTCGCGGACTTATGATCGCGGCATGCTCGAACTCTCCCCGGATCAGCTGCTGTCCACCACTCGCGCGGTGCGCAAGCGCCTCGACTTCACCCGCGACGTCCCCGACGACCTCATCCGCGAATGCGTCGCCCTCGCCCTGCAGGCCCCGGCCGGGTCGAACGTGGTCACGGCCCGCTTCGTGGTCGTACGCGACGAAGCCAAGCGCCGCGCCATCGGCGAGATCTACGGCTCGATCTTCGCGCAGTACAAGGCATCGCCGGGCTACCCAGGCAAGAACGACGGCGCGACCGAGCGCGACCGCGTGCAGTCGCGCGTCGCCAGTTCGGCCGATTACCTCGGCGACCACATGGGTGAAGCCCCGGTGCTCGTACTGGCCTGCAATGAAGGCGCCGACCGCGCGTCCGCCACGGCGGGCATGTCCAACGTCCTGCCCGCCACCTGGAGCTTCATGCTGGCGGCCCGCGCCCGCGGTCTCGGCACCGCGTGGACGTCCATGCACGTGGTCCGGGAGAAGGAGGTCGCGGACCTCCTCGGGATCCCCTACGAGACCGTCGCGCAGGCGGTGCTGACCCCGTTGGCGTACACGAAGGGCACCGACTTCCGCCCGGCGTCGCGGCCCGCGCCGGACGAGGTCACCCACTGGGACAAGTGGTAACCGACCGTCCACACACGACCGGTCCGGGCTTCCCAGCCCGGGCCGGTTGTGCGTTCACGGCTGGTAGGTGCAGACCGCGCCGAAGGCGTTCGAGTTCTCCGAGACGACCTTGCCGTCGACGGTGATCTTGCAGGTGTTGTCCTTGCCGTCCAGCTGTGGGTCGACCGCGGTCGCCGTGACGGTGGTGAAGTTCGGGTCGGACATCGACAGCGTCTGGCTCCACGTCTTGCCGCCGGGGACGACGGCCTGCGCGCCCTGGGCCAGCCCGCTGTTCCAGTCCACATTGGACTTCGACGCGGTCGTCACCTCCAGGACAACGGCGTGCTCGCCGGGCGAGACTGCGGCAGGGGTCGGAGCGCCCGCACCCGCGTCCTGGACGACCGCCGGCGCCACCGTCTTGGGCAGGCCGTCGGCGACGTCCTTCACCGCCGCGCCGACCACGACCGTCCACACGACACAGATCACGAGCCCGATCGCCGACAGCACGACGGCCGTGATCGCCATGCCCTTGTTATCGGCCTCACCCTTGTTCACCCGGACGATGCCCACGACGCCGAAGATCACGCCGAGGATCGTCAGCGGCCACGCGATCAGGCCGATGACGGGGATGAACGCGAACACCAGCCCGATCAGGCCGAGCACGAACCCGGCCACACCGAGCCCGTTCTTGCGCTGCGGAGCCACGGGAGCCGGCGACACCGGCGGAATGGGGGCGTACGACACGGGTTTCCTCTTTCGACGGACACTCCGCGCGACCGGTTTGGTCACGCGTCGCTCCCTCGATCGCCGCCCACTGTTACTTCGCTACAAGGCCTCAACCGCTCGTCCGGTCATGAACCGGACACTGTTGATCATGGCCGCGTCCGTTTGCGCAGCTGGCAGCCCCCGAACGGCCGCGGGGCGTATTCACCGTGAGTCATCGACGGGAATTTCGCTTCACCTGAACGGAGCAGGGGCCGTGACGTTACCGTGTCCGGACCGTGTCCGGCGGACCGTCCACAGCAGACAGCCCGGGTGAGCATTCGCGCTCACCCGGGCTGTCGAAGCGTGCCGTGCCGGTGTCCTCAGTGGACTCCGGCAGAGGACGTCACCAGGGGTTGTTGTCCTGCTCGTCCGGGTCGATGCGACCCGAACGGCGCGGACCCGTCGGTCCTGCCGGGCTCGGCGGCGCGGCGGGCGGCGGCGGGGTCGGGGCACCACCGGCCGACGGTGCGGGCGGCACCGGCGGCGGGGTCGGAGCCGGGGGCTCCGGCTCGCCCGAACCGTCTTCCGGCTCGTCGAGGTCCGGGAAGCGGCTGCGGAGGCTGCCGAGCAGCGCGGAGCGGGTGTCCTGGTCCTCGTCGCCGAGGTTCTCGGTCATGACCTCGGCGACGCGCTGGGTGATGCCCGACTGCGCGCGCCGCATGGTGTCCAGCACCATGCGGGCCAGCTCCTCCTGCGGCATGGTCCGCGTCTTGGATCCGAAGACCAGGTCGGACACGACCCCGTCGGCGCCGACGGTGACCTTGACGGTGCCGTCGGGGCTCGACGCCGTGAGGCGCAGCCGTTCGGTCTCCTGCTGGGCGGCCGCGTAACGCTCGGCCTTGCGGGCGAAGCCCGCCGCCCACTCGTCCATCCGCCGGATCGCCTCGTCGGGGTCCCTGATCAGGTCACCCAACCCTCCCGCACTGGTCATGGTGTTCGTACTCCTCGATCTGCCTGCTGCTGAACTGTTCGGGTGGCGCCGGGCGAAGCGTCGCCCGGCGCCACGGTGACACCGGCTACTCGGTGACCGTGCCGATCCGGAACGACGACGGGTTCACCACGGGCTCGTCGGGCACCGTGGTGCCGATGCGGGGCGACAGCGGCGCCTGCAACGGCTCGCTCGGAATCGTCGTCCCGATCCGCGGCGACAGCGGCTGCTGCAGCGGCTCGCTCGGGATCGTCGTGCCGATGCGCGGCGACAGCGGTTCGCTGCCGGACGAGTAACCGCCAGACGAATAGCCGTCCGAGCCCCCGCTGGTGAAGCCCGCCGCGTCGTCGCTGTTGGCCAGCTGGTTGAGGAACGGCTGCGCCTCCTGGGAGTCGCCGTCCATGTACGCCTGCGCCGTGGTGCGGACGTTGTCCGCCGTGGTCTGCATGCCTTCGGCCGCGGCGCTCACCGCGTCCTTGGCCTGCTCCCCCGTCGGGTTCACGATCGGCGGGAGAAACGCGCACAGCAGGCCGTAGGCGTCGTCGTTCAACGCGTAGTCCGCCGCCTGCACGGCGTTGTTCAGCCGGTCCACGAGCCCGTCGAGGTGGCTGGCGTGCGCCGTCAGCTCGTCGGGTTCGACGTCGAAGCCTCCGCTGGTCATCCCCGCCTCACTTCCAGTCCTTGTTCTTCCAGTCACCGATCACCGGCGGCGCGACGACCTCGTCCGGGGCGAAGAAGCTCGGGTCGTCCGACTCCACGTAGTCGGCGATCTTGTGCTCCTTGTCCTCCGGGCCCTTGCCGCCCTTCTGGCCGGCACCCATGCCGCCCATGCCCGGCGAACCGGCCGCGCCCTTGGCGCCCGCTTGTGCGCCACCGCCTCGCGCCGCCAGCTCCTCCTCGGTCGCCGCGGCACCGGAACCGGCACCCGCGCCGGCCGCGCCACCGAGGCCCGCGCCCTTGATGCCGGCGCCACCACCGATGCCGCCGATCCCGCCGCCACCGGCACCGCCGCCGAGGCGGCTGCTGATGCTGTCGCCGTTGATGCCGCCACTACGGCCGATGGTCGGGATCTTGCCCGAGCCCCCGCCGAGGCCGCCACCGGAACCGCCGAGCGAGCCGCCGCCGACGCCCGTGCCGGGGTTGAACGGCGGCGGGGTGAAGCCCGTGCCGGAACCCGAGCCGCCGCCCAGGCCACCGCCGCCGACACCGCTGCCCGGGTTGAACGGCGGCGGGTTGAAGCCACTGCCGCCGATCCCGGTACCGCCGGGACCGTCGGGCACGTTCAGCGGCGGGGGCGTGAAGCCCGAAGCCTTCGTGGTGTCGTCGTTCGGCAGGCCGGAGCCGCCGCCGAGGCCGCCACCGCCCAGGCCACCGCCACCGACGCCACCCGGACCGTCGGGCACGTTGAGCGGCGGAGGGTTGAAGCCACCGCCACCACCCGCACCGCCGCCGGCGCCGCTCCCGGAGCCACCGCCGAGACCACCACCACCGGCGCCGCCCGGGCCGTCGGGCACGTTGAGCGGAGGCGGGTTGAAGCCGCCGGCGCCACCACCGGCACCGCCACCAGCGCCGCCGCCCGCGCCACCACCGGCACCGCCCCCGGCGCCGCCGATCGGCAGCCCGTCGGGACCGATGGGCCGTCCGTCCGGGCCGATCGGCAGGCCGTCGGGGCCGGTCGGAAGAACCTGGCTCGCGGCACCGCCACCGGCGCCACCCGCGCCGCCGCCGTTCGCGGCGGTCGAGCCCGGCAGCTTCGGCGGCGCTGCGAACGCCGGCGTCACGACGGCCGAGCCGATCGTGTGGTCGTACTGCGTCATCAGCTGCGCCGCCTGCTGGCGCGCGGCCTGCTGCTCGGTGAAGGTCGCCATCGCCTTGGACGCCTGCGCGGCGTACTCGGTGGGGTCCTTGATCTGCTGCAGCTGCGCGTTGGCGTCCTGCACGTTGAACTGCACGGGCGGGTTCGCGGCCATCGCGATCTGCGTCTGGTTCAGCGCCTGCGAGTGGATCTCCTGCTGGCGCCCGGCCAGGGTCGCGCCCTGGGCGGTGGTGCCGAGCCACTTGCCGACGTTCGCCAGGTGCTCACGCGCAGCGTCGCCGCCCGCGCCCTGCCAGTTGCTCGTGCTGGCGGAGATCGCCTGCGCGAGGTTCTGCTGGTGCGTGGCCAGGTCGTTGCCGACCTGCACCCACTCCTCCGACGACTCGGCCACGGTGCCCGAGTTCGCCTGCTGGGTGATGGCCTGCTGCATCTGCTCGTGCGTCGCCTGCGACCAGTCGGTGTAGGGCGCGCCGTCGGTCTGGCGCAGCTGAAGGCCGCCGTCGAGGCCGGACTTCGACTGCACGAGTTGCTGCTCGTAGAGCTCCTGGATCTTCTCGTCGCGCACCTTCGGGTCGACGACCGGGCCCAGCCAGCCCTTCGCGATCTCGTCGTCGATCTCCTTCGTGGCCTCGGCGCGGATCTGGTCACCGGAGGCGACGTCGTCCGGCTTGACCGGGCCGACGAAGTACTTCGACGACGAGTCGGCCGTCACTTCGTAGTAGGGGCTGCGCGGGTCGTAGTCCGGCGACGACGGGTCGGAGACCGCCGAGGTGGACGGGTCTGTAGCAGTGGACACGAGATCCTCCTCAGGTCAGCTCGTCGACGGGAAGCCGGTTGATGGTGTCGCGCGTTCCGGCTTCGGTGTTGCTGTAGTTCTGCTTCGCCAGCTTGATCGCCTCGACGTATGTCGGGAACTCATCGCGCGCCGCCTGCAGCTGCGTGAGCAAGCCCTGGGCGTCGCTGGCGGTGTTGAGCATGTGGTTCGACACCCATTGACCGGTCGCCGTGGACGACAGAGCGGGGGCCGTACCCAGCTTCTGCAAAGCGTCCCACCGCGCCTGAAGGGTGTCGATCACACCTTCGAGCGCTTGGATCATCTGGTTGCCGGTGGTGTCATCCACCGCGAAACTGCCGGTCTGCGCCAATCGCTTCAGCTCGGTCCCGGACAACTGCGGCGTCAGTTCACGCGCAGTCATCTTCGCCGGGGTCGCGTCGTCGGCCACCGGATCTCCCTCCTCTTGTGCGCGCGCGTCAGTAGACGGCGGCGATGGCGTTCTGCACGGCGCGGGCCACCTCGGACCGCCCTGCGGGGACGTACTTCGCGCTCAGGTCACCGGCGTCGCCGGTGGCGGTGTGGATCAAGTAGCGGCCGTCCTGCGTGTCGAGCCAGCTGAGCGGGTCGGCCGCGCGCAGCTCGCCGTGCCGGCCCCAGCCGGTGACGGTGACGTGGCCGCCGCCGAGGCGCGGCGCGGCCATGACGCGCTCCAGCACCTCGGTGCTGCCAGGCGTCGGTGTCACACGGGGGTCGGTGCGGCTGGGCCGCACGGTCCCGCGGACCTCGATCATCCCGAACGCGTCCGTCTCTTCCTCGTCCTCGGCCGCCTCGGCGATGCGCCGCGCGGTCATCGCCGACACCGCACGCGTCGCCTGCCGGCTCACCTCGTGGGCGCCGGTCGTCGCGGCGCGCGCCGGAGGCAGCACGCCGGTGACGACGTCGACGAGGTCCTCGTCGGCGAAGAGGGAGAACAGCAGTTCGTCGGTGCGCGGGTTCTGCGTGATCCCGAGCGCCTGCCTGCCGTCGCTGAGGGCGAGCACCGCGATGTCGGCGCCGACGCCGTCGACCCCGGCCACCGCGACGGAGACGCGCGGCCGGGCGAGCAACCCGAACGCCGTCTGCACGTGGGGGCTGAGCTCACCATGAGTGGAGAGCCGCTTGTCCTCCATCGCCCGGTAGACCTGGGTCGCCAGGCGGACGAACCGGATGGGATCCGAAGGCACCGTGCCGATTCGCAACGGGTACTGGCGGATGTCACCGCCGGTTGCCTGGCTGACTACAAGAGCTTCGAAGACGTCGAGAACGAACTCGAACCTGTCCGCCATACCCGAGAGCTTCCTTCCCCACGGCGGGTCGTGCACGGCGCTGCGCCGCGGTCCGGACACCTGCGCAAAAGGGGCGCAGATGTCACTGATCGGAGCCTAGCAGTCCTGGTGTGACGGGAAATCACCACTCGAACCGGTGCCCGAAAGACCATCCGTCCGTGTCAACCCGGGCACGGCCTTCGCGCCCTTCCGCACCCATCACGTGGGCCGGAGCCGATTCGGTTCACCTCGATCGGAGAAAAAGTTCGCGGACTTCTCCCTGGGCGCCGAAACGGGGTTCGTTCGGGGGCTCAGCCCAGCCGTGACCGGTACACGCGCAGGTTCAGCCGGACCAGTTCCAGCAGTGGTACGGACACCCCGAGCGCGTGCGCCCGGTCCACCAGATCACCGAAGATCTGCTCGCCCTCCACGGGTAGCCCGGCCGTGAGGTCGCGGTAGAGCGAGGGCGCGCGCGGGGAGCCGACCTCGGTCACGGTACCGCGGGCGTTCTCGAGAGCGGCCGCCTCCAGCGGGTGGCCGGCGGCCGCCGCGACGGCCGCGCACTCGGCGACCACGGCCTCGGCGAAGGCGATCCCGCCCGGCTGTCCGGCGACGTCGCCGACGGTGCCGCGCATGAGCGAGGTCACGGCCCCGATCGAGGCGATGAACACCCACTTCGCCCACATGGCGGCCGTGATGTCCGGGGACAGGACCGTGTCGAAGCCCGCACCCGAGAGCAGTTCGTGCACCTCGGCGAGCCCGGCCGGCGCCGGCGCGGTGCGGGCGCCGTAGGTCAGCGACTGGAGGTCGAACAGGCGGCGGATGTCGCCCGCACCGTCCACAGTGGTCATCACGATCGCGACGCCGCCGAGCACCCGCTGCTCGCCGAAGCGGGTCACGAGCGCGTCGAGGTGGCGCAGCCCGTTGAGCACCGGCAGCACCAGGGTGTCCGGCCCGACCGCCGGCGCCACGTCCTCGATCGCCTGCTCGAGCCCCGCGGCCTTGACCGTGAACAGCACGAGGTCGTACGGCTCGGTGAGCTCACCGGCGTGCACGAGCTTCGGTGTGAGCACCGTCTCCTCGCCGAGCCCGGTGATCCGCAGGCCGCGCTCGCTCAACGCCGCCGAGCGCCCCGGGCGCACCAGGAAGGTCACGTCACGGCCGCCCTGCACCAGCCGGCCGCCGAAGAACCCGCCGGTCGCGCCGGCACCCACCACCAGGATTCGCTTCGCGCTCGTCACCCGTGCGACAGTAGGCCGCTGACTTGTCTAGGCCAAGCCAGAGTCGCTGCTCTCACACCTCGGCGGTTCGGCTCAGACGCCGACGACGCCGTCGACGCCCTCGCGCAGGAAGTCGGCGTGGCCGTTGTGCCGGGCGTACTCGTGGATCAGGTGCAGCATCACCAGCCGCAGGGAGACATCCTCGCCCCACCGCGCGTTGTACGCGACGACGTCGAGCGACTCGGCGGCCGCCTCGATCCGCCGCGAGTGCTCCACCTCGGTCTGCCACGCGGCGAAGGCCTCGGCCCGCGTGCCGTCGGTGGCGTCGTAGGCGGCCTGGTAGTCACCGTCGGCCGACCAGACGAGCGGCACGTCCTCGCCGTCGATCACCCGGCGGAACCAGGCGCGCTCGACCTCGGCCAGGTGCCGCACGAGCCCCAGCAGCGACAGCGTCGAGGGCGGCATCGACTGCCGGCGCAGCTGCTCGTCGGAGAGGCCGTCGCACTTCATCGCGAGCGTCGCGCGGTGGAAGTCGAGGAACGCCCGCAGCATCTCCCGCTCCCCCGCGATCGCCGGCGGCCCGATCCGTTCCGTCGCCACGGCTCCCCCTTCACCCGGTGACACGTCCGGACTCAGGCTACCGGCGCGCCGAGGTCCGCCGAGCGGCGCCGCCGCGGGCACCTCCGGCCGCACGGCTTCGTGCGCGACCCGGCACACGGACCCGGGCTCTCCCGTTCCCCGTGGACTGTCCACTGTGGATTGGTGCGGCGCGGGGTTCAGCTCACAGGTTCGGCGAGCGGCACGGGTTCGGGCGAGCGCCACGGCCGGTACCAGAGCATGTCCTCGCGGCGCATCGGTTCGCCGCATTCGTCGCACAGCGTGCCGGGGCGGGTGCGCGCCCCGCACGCGCCGTGGACGATCAGCATGCGCTCGGCGGGCGGGTCGGAACGCGTGTGCTCATCGCCCCACTCGGCGAGGGACAGCAGCACCGGCAGCGCGTCGGCGCCGGCCTTCGTGAGGCGGTACTCGTGGCGGGTGCGGCCGCCGTCGCGGTACGGCACGCGCGTGAGCAGCCCTGCCTCCGTGAGTTTGGTGAGCCGGGTCGTGAGCACGTTGTCGGCGATGCCGAGCTCGTCGCGGAACTCGTCGAAGCGCGCGGTACCCGTGGTGGCGTTGCGCAGGATCAGCAACGTCCACGGTTCACCGAGCACGTCGACCGCCCGGGCGATCGGGCACGCTTGCCCAGACCACTGGATGCGTCGGACCATCACCGCTCCCTTCCTTCCACCACACCGCGTTCGCTGCCTTTCGCGGTGCAAGCCGTCATCGACCGTAGCACGCGGCGGGCGGGCGCTGGGCCGTTCGGCCGATCACAGCGGCTTCACAGCAACACACAGGAAACAGACAGGTGGAATCTGCTGCAACAAAGCGGTTCCGCGGCGTTGTCCCGGGTATGGCAAGACGGCTGAGATGGACATTGGCTGCCGCGGGGCTCACCGCGACGGTCCTCACGACGGCGGTCGTCGTCACGGTGAATACGCGCCACGTGACGACGATGCCCGCGGCGCAGACGCTGCCACCGCCCTCGTCCTCCCCCGCACCGCCGTCCACGAGCGAACCACCGACGTCGACGACACCACCGACCACTTCCTCGCCTCCCCTGCCCGACCCCTCGGCCGTGGCCGACGACGTGGTCGACGCGGTGATCGCCGCGTCGAAGGGCACGAAGGTCGGGCTCGCGGTGTACGACACGAAGACGGGCAAGACGCTCGCGCTGAACAACCCCCAAACCGCGTACTACACGGCTTCCGTGGTGAAGCTGCTCATCGCGCTCGACTCGCTGTACGACGACGGCACCTGGCAGGTCCCCTCCGGCGACACCGCCGACGAGCTCACCGACATGATCTCCGGCAGCAACGACGCCGTCGCCGACAAGCTGTGGGAAGCCGACGGCGGGACCGCGATCGTCGGGCGGATGGCCCACCTCATCGGGCTTTCGCACACACTCGAACCGACGGACCCGGGCCAGTGGGGCATGACGAAGATGAGCCCCGACGACGTGGTCACCACCTACCGCTACCTCACCGACACCGTCCCCGACGCCACGGCACAACCACTGCTCACCGCGATGGCCGACGCGCGCCAGCCCGCCGACGACGGCTACCCGCAGTACTTCGGCATCCCGGACGGCATGCCCGGCACGACGTGGGAGATCAAGCAGGGCTGGATGATCCTGCGCTCGTCGCTCGTGCTCAACACCACCGGCATCGTCGACTCCCGCTTCGTCGTGGTGCTCCTGACGCAGCAGCCGGCCGCCACCTCGTCGGCGAAGGGCCGCGCCGCGGTGACCGCAGGGATCAAGGCGTTGGCGCCGGCACTGGCCGCGTGGACCGCGGGTTGACAGACCCCGATAACTCCTCTGTGGACAGTGTGATCCCGCACCGCCCCACCGGAGTTCGGGGCGGGGCCACGGTTCGGTGAGAACCGCGGCGGCCCGCCCCGCTCGGGTGCGACGACTGCGCGCCGGGTCAGCGGCGCTTCGCGATGTCCGCCCACGACGGTTTCGGCGGCGCCGTCGAACTGCTCGGCGCCGGGCCTGAAGGAGCAGGAGCCGGTGCCGGTGTGGGCGTCGGAGCGAGTGCGGGAGCCGGGGTGGGAGCCGCCGGTGCGGGAGCCGGCGCCGGGGCCGGCGCGGCCTGCGGCAACGGGCGCGCGGGCAGCGTGGGGTCCGAGTGCCCCGACGGGCGGATCCCGAACTGCCCCAGCACGTGGTCGCACGTCGTGCAGGGCGGGAAGTAGCGGCCCTGCCGGTCGCCGAGCCCGCCCGTCTTGCTGTCGACACCCGCGATGCCCATCCGGCCGCCGTTGAGGTCGTCGAGCCGGTTCTGCAGCGCCTGCCCCGTCAGGGGACGGCCGCGGCTGTCGTGCAGCGCCTGGTTGACCGCGTCCATCTCGGCGCACCCGCCGTGCTGGAGGTTCTCCGCGCGTCGGTTCGGCGGCACGTTGTTCAGCGCCTGCGTGAGCCGCGGGTGCTGCGTCGTGCCGCCCGGCAGCTTGTGGGTCTCGGGGTTGCGGCCGTTGAGCCGGTTCTGGTTCGCGTACGACCCTTGCCTGCAGGTGCGGATGTCGTGGTTCCCGCGGCCGCTGAAGCCGTAGAACGCCGAGTTCTGGTCGTGCCCGGCCGGGCGCAGCACCGATGCCATCGCGGTCGGGAAGTTGTTGCGCGACGCGATGTCCGCGACCTCTTCCGCTTCGGACTGCACGCACATGAACAGGCCGAGCGGGTCGAGCATCGTCGTCGGGTTGGGCACGTACGCGCGGGGGTTGGGCCCCGCCCGCATCCCGAGCGGGTCGCGCGAGAGGTAGTGCGCCTGCGCCGGGTCGTAGTAGCGGTAGAAGTTGTAGTGCAGCCCGGTTTCCGCGTCGTGGTACTGGCCGGGGAACCTCAGCGGGGTCGTCGCCGGACCGGCCGGGACCGCCGCGCCCGGCTCGGCGCCCCAGGCCGTCTGGCGCGCGTGCCAGACCACCCGGCCGCCGTCGTCGACGAGCTCCTGAGGCGAGCCCACGAGATCGGTGACGATGGCGTAGAAGTTCGTGTCCACCCAGCCGCGCTGTGCGTCGGGCAGCGCGCGTTCGGTCTGGCAGACCGGGGCTTCGCGACCGGGCATGCGGTCCCACGACATCGCGCTGGTGCCGTTGCGGACCTGTTCCACGAGCTCGGTGCCGTCCCAGGTGAACTCGACGAGCTCGTCGACGCCCGCGCCGTCCGCGCCCAGGAGCTGCTTGGCGATGCGGCGGCCCAGCGGGTCGTAGCGGTAGCGCCAGACGCGGCCGTCCGGGGTGGTGACCGCGAGCAGGCGGTCCTCGGCGTCCCAGGCGTAGAGCCACGTTTCCGTGCGCCCGGTGGGGGTGACGTGCCGGCGCTGCGTCAGGCGGCCTTCGGCGTCGTGGTCGTACTCCACACTCCCCGCGCGCCGCAAGGTCGTGCCGGTGTACTCGCGCGGTCCCGCGGTCACCGCCGCGGGCGAGCC
The DNA here is from genome assembly GCF_040607795.1 of Amycolatopsis sp. NPDC005232. NCBI lineage: Bacteria > Bacillati > Actinomycetota > Actinomycetes > Pseudonocardiales > Pseudonocardiaceae > Amycolatopsis > Amycolatopsis sp. NPDC005232. The sequence continues at coordinate 103,562 of NZ_JBEXHL010000018.1, forward strand.
GGGCGCGAGCGCGGGCAGGTCGGCGTGGCTGACGTTGCCCGCCCGGTCGTAGCCGTAACGCTCCAGCCAGCCGGGGCCGGTCACGGAGACCACCCGGCCCGCCGCGTCGAGGTCGTAGCGGCGCGGCCCGCCGAGCTGGTCGGTGACACCGACGAGCTCGCCGCTCGCGCGGTAGTCGTAGGACCGGCTCTGCACCGGCTGCGCGGCCGCGCGGGCGAACACGGACTGGTCGCGCAGGCGGTCGCGCGCGTCCCAGCCGTGGGTGAGCACGACATCGGCGCCGATGCTCCGCTCGACCTCCCGGCCCACCGGGTCGAAGCGGAACCGGATGGCGCGGCCCGCCGTGTGCAGCGCGACCGGCCGGCCCAGCGGGTCGTACTCCCAGCGGCTCTCCGCGCCCGACGGGGTCCGGCGCAGCAGCCGCCGCCCCACGTGGTCGAACTCGGACACGACGGAGCGGCCGTTGACGGTCTCGACCATCCGCCGGCCCGTGGCGGTGTGCTCGTAGTCGAAGCGGACCTCGGCGTCGTCGTTGCGCGCCCGGCGCAGCCGGCCCGTGGCGTCGTAGGCGAAGGTGGCGACCTGCTCGCCCGCGCGCCGTTCGACGAGCCGGTCCAGCAGGTCGTAGGAGAACCGCACCGACTGGCCGGCCGCGTTGGTCCGCTCCACCAGCCGGCCCGCGGCGTCGTGGCGGTAGTGCGTCACGCGGCCGTCGAAGTCGGTCTCGCTCACGAGGTTGCCGACGGCGTCGTAGGAGTAGTGCCAGACCTGGCCCCGCTGGTCGGTGATGCTGACCAGTCGCAGCTCGCTGTCGTAGGCGTACTCCACCCGGCTGCCGTCGGTGCTCACGGCCGAGGTCAGCAGGTCGAAGGGACCGATCTCGGTGCGCGCGGTGGCCTGCCCCGGCGCCGCGGCTTCGCGGAGGTTGCCCTCCGCGTCGTAGCGCCATTGGCGGGTCGTGCCGTCCGGGTCCACCCGGGACCGCAGCGCGCCCTCGACGGTCCACGCGAACCGCGTGACCTCCCCCGCCGGGTCGGTGACGGCCGTGGTCCGGCCGAACTGGTCGTAGGTGTAGCGCGTGACCTGGCCGGCCGGGTTCGTCACGGCCAGCGGGCGACCGTCGGGATCGGACTCGATCCGGGTCGCGTTGCCCAGCGCGTCGGTGATCCCGGCGAGGTTGCCCCCGGCGTCGTAGGCGAACGCGGTGCGGGCACCACCGGGGTCGATCTCGGCGACCGGCCGCCCGGCGGCGTCGTACTCGCGCCACCAGACCGCGCCGTCCTCGGTGACGAGCGAGACCGGCTTGCGGTCCTCGTTGTAGGTAGTGACGACCTGGCTGCCGTCGGGGTGGGTGAGCGTGACCAGGTTGCCCGCCGCGTCGTAGTCGAACCGGGTGACGCGGCCGAGCTCGTCGACGGCCGCGACGAGGTTGCCCTCCTCGTCCCACTCCGACCGGGTGGTGTGGCCCAGCGCGTCGGTGCGCGCGACCACGCGCCACCGCTCGTCGAGCCGGTACTCGGTGACGTGGCCGAGCGAGTCGGTGACCCGGGTCCGGCGGTTGTCCTCGTCGTAGTCGAACCCGCAGTCGAGGTAGCCGTCCTTGCCGGTGCTGCGCACGCACCGGCCGGCGGCGTCGAACTCGTAGCGGTACCACATGCCGTTGCGGTCGTCCCAGCGCACGATGCGCCCGGCGTGGTCGTATTCGAAGCGCAGCGGGCGGCCGGAGGAGTTGACGACCTCGGTGAGCCGACCCTCGTCGTCGTAGTGGTAGCGGGCGAGCTCGACGCCTTCGCCCCCGTCGTCGAGCCGCAGAGCGCGGATCAGCCCGGCCTCGGCGGACACGGTGACGCGGTGTCCCGCCGAATGGGTCAGCACCACCGGGGTGCCCGCGGCGTCGCGCTCGATGTCGATCCGGTTGCCGTTGCCGTCCATGATCGTGCTGAGCGGCAGCTCTCCGGTCCCGGTCGCGGCGAAGTGCCACACCTGGTCGAGCTCGCGGTTCACGATCACGAACCCGCCGTCGCCGGCCCGGTGCAGCGGCCGGCGCGAGCCGGAGACCGGCAGCACCGGCCCGTCCTCACCCGGCACCGGGTAGGACAGCAGCGTCCCGTCGGCGGCGGCGAAGTGCACGCCGTCGGCCTCGACCTCGACGCGTTGGTCCAAAGTGGACGCCCACGCGGCGCCGAAGGACCGGCCCAGCCGGTAGCCGGACACGTGGGTGCGGGACACGGCCAGCGGCAGCACCCCGCCCAGCACGACGTCGTGCTGGCGCAGGAGCATCCGCCCCGTCGCGATGTCCACCGGGTCGCCCGCCGTGGACTGGTCCTCGGCCTCGGTGCTGTTCTTGTGCGGGTCGGCGTTGTCGTCCTTGATCGAGCGGGAGCCGTCACTCTTGGGGGCGCCGCCCTGAGGAGTGCCGCCCTTCGGCGTGCCGCCGTCGAGCCCCCTGGGAACGGGCGCGGGGTCCGGGTCGGCCTTCGCCGGTGGGGGCGGGTCGTTCTTCGGGGGCGGGGGCGTGTCGCCGCCGTGGCTGCCGCCACCTGCGCTCGAGCTGTGCGTGGCGTCGTCGCCCTTCGGCGGCGGGCTGTGGTCGCCGGACGGCGTCACGGAGTCGTCGCCCTTGGGCGGCGTCGTGCCCTTGTCGTCGATGTCCTTGTAGCCAGTGCCTTTGGGCGTGCCGCCACCGTCGCCACCGGGGGTTTTCACCGGCGGCGCCTTCGGGGTGCCCGAGAGGTCCTTCGTCTTCGGCGGCGGAGTCACCTTGCCACCCTTGAGGCCCTTGAACGCCTTCCCCGCGTCCTCGAACAGCGTCCCGGCCTTCTTCAACAACGGCACCAGCGCCTTGAGCGCCTTCACCAGCTTGGTGACCAGGCCGGTGATCTGCGACGCCGTCTTCGCCACCGCGCTCACGACCTGCGGCACCACCCAGGCCAAACCGATACCCAAGGTGAACACGACCTGCAACGCCCAGCTGATCATGTGCCCGATCAGCTCGGAAATAATGTCGCGCACCAGACTGCGCACCGCACCGACGACCTCACCCGCGGTCTTGACGCCGGAGGAAGCGCCTTCACAGCCCTTCTGCGCCGCCTGCAATGAAGTGCCCAGGTCCTGTGCCCGCTGCCGATACGCGTCCGACGCGGACCCGGACCAGCTCTGCAGATCCGCGCTGATCGCGTCGTTCAGGTCCGACGCGATACCGCCCAGCTCCTTGGCGACGTTCGCCCACGTCTCGGACTGCGCCGCGATCTGGTCCGCGTTGCCCGTGAGCCCGTTGAGCGCGTCCTTGAGCGGACCGACGTGCTCCATCAACCACGACACACCGGCCGCCAGGATCGCACCGAACGGGTCCATCGCCATCGACAACGCATCCAGCGCCGTCCCGACCGCACCCATCGCCACCGACGCCCAGTCACCCGACTGGATCGCCGTCGACAGGTCGTTCGCGGTTTCGAGCAGCGAGATCCCTGAATACGCTTTCGTGGAATCCTGGGTCTGCGCGATCAACGGATTGTTCACGGACGTGCCCCTCCCCACCAGGCCTTGTCACCTCGAATTCACAAGTTATCAACTGGTCTGGACCCCCGCCCGGCGGGCCCGCTCGATGTCCGGACCGCGGTAGAGCCGCTCCGGAATGGACGCCAGCGTCGACTCGCGCACCTGCGGACCCAGGCCGTAGAGCTTCTGGAAGCTCATGATCAGCGGACGCCACGCGTCGGGGTCCACGCGGTCGTCGGTACCGGGCAGGCGGATGTCGTCGTGGACGAAAACGCGCTGGACGCGGACTTCCAGGCCCACGACGGAGCCGTGCTGGGTCTCGTCGTCGGCGGCGAAGGGGTGGGTGGCCTCGAGGACGGCTTCCATGGCCACCGGGCACTCGGCGACGCGTGGCGGTGCGACCGTCTCGGACGAGACGGGGGTGAGGCCCGCGCGGCCGAACTTGTCGGCGACGTCGAGGTAGCCGCGCTGCTGCTTACCTGGGGGCACCGGGTCCGAGCCCGTGGTGAGCGCGAGCCGGTCGACGGCCGCGGCGAGGGCGGACGAAGGCAGGTTCAGCACGCATTCGCGTGTGCGCCGCAGGTTCTGGGTGGTCTTCGAGCGCGCGCCCAGGCCGAGCATGGCTCGCCAGCCGAGCCAGAACGCCGAGGACATCGGGGCGAGGTTCGCCGAACCGTCCTCATTGGTCGTGGAGATCAGCACCACGGGGGTGCCGAAGTACAGGATTCCGGGCTCGATGGCCGTGTGCAAGGGAAACGTCGTGTTCACGTTCCCCAGTCTGCGCACGCCGGGCGCGCGCGGCTGGCGGGAAACGGACGTCACGATCACGCCCGTTCCCCACCGGCCGAACGGCTCAGGCGATGCCCGCCGCCAGCAGTGCCCGCCGCGTCAGCACGCGCGCCAGGTGCCGGCGGTACTCCGCCGACGCGTGGGGCTCGTCGGGCGGCGAGGTGTCCTCGGCGGCGAGCGCCGCGGCCTCGTCGGCCGAAGCGCCATCCGCCAGCGCCTTCTCCGTCGCCGCGGCCCGCAGCGGGGTGCCGCCGAGGTTGATCAGGCCCACGGATTTGCCGACCACCGCGACGCCCACGATCGCCCAGTCGATGTTCCGGCGCGTGAACTTCTCGAAGCCCCAGCCCAGTCCGGCCTGGCTGGGCAGGCGGATCTCGGTCAGCAGCTCGTCCGGCTCCAGCGGCGTGGTGAACGGGCCCAGGAAGAACTCGGACGCCGGGATGCGCCGCTCCCCCGCCGGACCGCGCGCGACGAGCACGCCGTCGGACGCGAGGATCACCGCGGGCAGGTCGGCGGCCGAGTCGGCGTGCACGAGCGAACCGCCGAGCGTGCCGCGGTGGCGCACCTGAGGATCTCCGACGGCACCGGACGCGTGCGCGATGAGCGGCGCGTGCTCGGCGAGCACCGGGTCGCCGTGGAGGTCGTGGTACCGCGACAGCGCGCCGATCACCACCTCCTCGCCGTCGAGCCGCACGAACTTCAGCTCGTCGAGCGGCGCGATGTCCACCACGACCTCGGGCGCCGCGAACCGCAGTTTCATCAGCGGCAGCAGCGAATGCCCGCCGGCGAGCAGCTTCGCGTCCTCACCGTGCTCGGCCAGCAGCGCCAGCGCCTCGTCCACAGTGGACGCCCGGCGGTAGGAGAACTCGGCGGGGATCACCGGTCCACCTCCTGCCCCGACGCCTCGACCACGGCGCTCACGATGTTGTGGTAACCCGTGCAGCGGCACAGGTTTCCTTCGAGCGCCTCCCGGACCTCGCGTCGCGACGGCTGCGGATTCTCCTTCAGCAGCGACACCGAAGCCATCATCATCCCCGGCGTGCAGAAGCCGCACTGGAGCCCGTGCTGCTCGCGGAACGCGCGCTGCACGGGGTGCAGCTCGCCGTCGTCGCCGGCCAGACCCTCCACTGTGGTCACCTCGTGCCCGTCGGCCTGCGCGGCCAGCACCGTGCACGACTTCACCGACTCGCCGTCGAACAGGACCGTGCAGGCGCCGCACGAAGTGGTGTCGCAGCCGATGTTCGTGCCGGTGAGCCCGACGGTGTCGCGCAGGTAGTGCACCAGCAGCGTCCGGTCCGGCACCTCCCCGGCCGTGGTCCGGCCGTTCACCTCGATGGAGACCCGCACGTCAGTCCGCCTTCCTCACGTCGTTCAGGGCCGCCCAGACCCGCATCGGGGTGGTCGGCATGTCCAGATGCCGCACGCCGTGGTGGGCGAGCGCGTCGACCACCGCGTTGTGCACCGCCGGCGTCGACCCGATCGTCGCGGCCTCGCCGATCCCCTTGACCCCCAGCAGGTTCCGAGTCGTCGGCGTCGCCATGTCCACGAGCTCGAAGTCGGGCAGCTCGGTCGCGGTCACGAACGAGTAGTCCGCGAGCGTGGCCGTGGTCGGGTTGCCGTCCTCGTCGTAGTTCACGACCTCCAGCAGCGCCTGCGCGATGCCCTGGCCGAGCCCGCCGTGGCGCTGGCCGCGGAAGGTCAGCGGGTTCACCACCGGCCCGGCGTCGTCGACCGCGACCAGCCGCCGCACCTCGACCTTGCCCGTCTCCGTGTCGACCTCGACCACGGCGAGGTGCGCGCCGAACGGGAACGTCGGCTTGCCGTCGCCGAACCACACGTCGGCCGACAGCGCCGCGCTCTCGGCCGCGGACACGATCCGCGCCCAGTCGAGCGTGGTGCTCGACGGCGCGCCGCGCACCTGCCAGACCCCGCGTTCCGTGTCGAGCTCCAGATCCTCGGCCGCGGCCTCGAGCAGGTCGGCCGCGAGCTCCCGGGCCTGGGCGATCACCTCGTCGGCCGCCTGCCGGACCGCCGAGCCGCCGAGCTGCAGAGACCGCGAGCCGAACGTGCCGACCGCACGCGGGACCTCGTCGGTGTCGCCGTGCTTCACGGTGATCTTCGTCAGCGGCACGCCGAGCTGGTCGGACAGGAGCATTGCCAACGACGTCGCCAGCCCCTGGCCGTGCGGCGAGCTGCCCGTGTACGCGGTGACCGAGCCGTCCTCGTGGATGTCGACGCGGCCGCTCTCGCCGCTCGCGTCGCCGCCGGTGATCTCGACGTAGGCGGCGATGCCGAGACCCAGTGCCACCGGGTCACCCGCGGCGCGGCGCAGCTCCTGCTCCGCGCGCAGCTCGGCGTAACCCGCGGCCTCGAGCACCTTGTCGAGCGCCGCCGCGTACTCGCCCGTGTCGTAGTCCCCGCCGGTCGGCGTGGTGTACGGGAATTCCTCCGGGTGGATGAAGTTGACCCGCCGCACCTCGGCCGGGTCCATCCCGATCTCGGCGGCGAACAGGTCCATCGCGCGCTCGACCGCGGCCGTCGCCTCGGGACGGCCCGCGCCGCGGTAGGCGGCGATCGGCGTGGTGTTCGTGACCACGCAGCGGCTACGCGTCTGCACCACCGGGAAGCGGTACACGCCGGGCGCCATCATCTCGGTCAGCGTGGGCAGGAACATGGCGCGCGGGTAGGCGCCGCTGTCCTGCACGACGTCGATCCGGTACGCGAGCACCGTCCCGTCGCGCTTGCCGCCGATGGTCACCGTGTTCTGCTGCGCCCGGCCGTGGGTCATCGCCGTGAGGTTCTCGCTGCGCGACTCGGTCCACCGCACCGGCCGCCCGACGGCACGCGCAGCCCAGCCGAGCAGGCTCGCCTCGGGGTCGGCGCCGATCTTGGCGCCGAAGCCGCCGCCGACATCCGGCGCGATCACGCGCACCAGTTCCTCGCCGAGCCCCAGAGCACCCGCTACGGTGGTCCGGGCGATCTGGGCGTTCTGCGTGGACAGCCACAACGTCAGCCGACCGTCCTCGCCCCACGCCGCCGATCCGCCACGCACCTCGAGCGACGCCGGCGCCACACGCGGGTTGAGGATCGTCTGCGTGACGACGGCGTCGCAGTCCGCGAACATCGCGTCGTCGAACTCCTCGGCGCCGTTCACCTGCATGACGTTGCCGGTGCCACCACCACCGGGGAACAGCTCGATACCGCCGGACAGCGCGGCGTCGATGCTCGCCACGGCGTCGAGTGGGTCGTAGTCCACGTCGACCAGCTCCGCCGCGTCGGCCAGCTGGTAGCGCTCTTCGGTGAGCACCAGCGCGACGGGTTCGCCGACGTAGCGCACTACGTCCGTGGCCAGGAACGGTTCGGTCACGGGACCGACTTGCTGAGGCGCGAGGTCGAGATCCGCCGCCGTGAAAACGCCGACGACTCCCGGTGCCTGCTTCGCCTCTTCCGTGTCGATGCCGGTGATGCGCGCGTGGGCGATCGGGCTGCGCACGAAGACCGCGTGGACAGCGCCGGTGAGCGCCGCCTCCCGCAAGTCGTCGACGTACGTTCCGCCCGAGGTGATCAGCTTCTCGTCCTCGACGCGCACCACGCGGGTGCCGACAATGCTCATCTGGCCTCCTGCTCGGGTACCCCGCCGATCATGCCCCCTGGGGTGCCCGCGCGTCAGCCGGGCACGGCAACGGTTCCGCTGCGATCAGCCCGCGTAGGCTTCGCGGGCAAGCATCACCGCGAGCGCGAGCCCGCCGATCGCGATCGCGATCCGCAGCGGGGTCGCGGGCAGGTACCGCACGAGGATCGAACCGAGCCAGGACCCCGCGACCGAACCCAGGCACACGGCGAGCGCCGCGGGCCAGAGCACGCGGCCGGTGAACGCGAAGACGGCCGCGGCGATCAGGTTCGCCGTGCCCGTGGCGATGTTCTTGGCCGCGTTCGTGCGGGCCAACGGCTGCGTCCACACGGTGGTGAGCAGCGCCAGCATCAGCACGCCCGCCGCAGCACCGAAATAGCCGCCGTACACGCCGACCAGGAACGCCGCAGCGCCGGTGACCGGGCCGATGCCGTGGCGCTCCGCGCCTTCCGCCAACCGGCGCAACCGCGGACCCGCCAACAGGACCAGCGCCGCACCGCCGATCAGCCACGGGACCACCACGGTGAACGCGTCGGGCGGCGTCAGCAGCAGCACGAGCCCGCCGCAGCCACCGCCGGCCGTGGTGATCAGGCACAGCGGCAGCAGGCGGCGCCACTGCCCCTTCAGCTCAGGCCGCGCACCGGCGGCCGCGCCCGCGGTGGTGCCGAGCATCGCGACGGTGTTGGTCATGTTCGCGACCACCGGCGGCATCCCGGCGGCGAGCAGCGCGGGGTACGACACGAGCGAGGCCAGTCCCGCGGTGGCGCCGACGAGGCCGGCGCCCACTCCGGCGAGCAGCAGGAGGACGAACTCGCCCGCGTCGATGATCACGCCCGCCATCAGAACACGCGCTCCCGCGCCGCCGTATAGGTTGTTATACATGTCACGTCCGGCGGAACGGACACCGCCGAACGGACGCCCGGCAACAGGCGGACAGGCGAGTACGTTGAAGAGAAGGCAACCCGCCCGGTGCTCGGATTCGCATGGAGGACCGATGCGCGTCACGATCGCGGAGGTCGCCCGCCGAGCGCGGGTGAGCAAGACGACCGTGTCCCGGGTGCTCAACAACAAGTCCGACGTGGACGCCGCCACCGCCGTGCGCGTGCGTGAAGTCATCGCCGCGACGGGCTACATCCCGAGCGCCGGGGCCGTCGGTCTGGCGAAGGGCCGGACCCGGCTCGTCGGGGTGCTCGTGCCGGGACTCTCGCCGGCAGGCGTCGGCGAGGTGTTGCAGGGAGTGGCCGACGTCGTCGAGGAGAGTGACCACGGCCTGCTGCTGAGCACGGCCGCCCGGGGCGCGGACTCGCTCGAGCGCTTCACGCACCAGGTGCGGGCCCACGCGTTCGACGGGCTGCTGCTGCTCGACCCGCCACCCGCTGTCACGGACAACGACGCGCTGCGCGACTCCGACCTCCCGGTCGTGGTCGTCGACGGGGCACGCTCGGCGTTCCCGTCCGTGACCGGCGACGACGCCGCGGGCGCCGCCGCGGTGGCCCGGCACTTCCTGGCGCGCGGCCGGCGCCACGTCGCCGTCGTGACGGGTCCCGGCGAACACGCCGCCTCCCGGCTCGCCGGATTCCGGTCCGTACTCGAAGAAGCCGGTTCACCACTCACCGGGAACGCCGTCACCGAGGCGGCTTCCACCGCGGGCAGCGGCCACTCGGCCGTGCGGCGGCTCGTCGCCTCGGGCCACGGGTTCGACGCCGTGTTCGCCTGTGACGACGTGGTGGCAGCCGGTGTCCTCACCGGACTGCGCGAAGCCGGCCGCACCGTGCCCGGAGACGTCGCCGTGGCCGGGTTCGGCGACCTGCCGCTCGCGGCGTTCACGCACCCGCCGCTCACGACCGTGCGCCGGCCCTCCCGGGCCCTCGGGGAAACGGCGGCGCGACGCCTGCTCGGCAAGCTGACCGGCGACACGCCTCTCGACGGCGTGACCGTGCTGCCGACCGAACTGGTGGTGCGGGAGTCGGCGCCCTGACGCGGACGATCCGATGTGGACGGTTCAGCTGGCGAGGCCGGCGTGGCCGAACCCTGCGGGCAGCACGAGGTTGTGGCCGGTGTGCTCGACCTTCGCCCGCAGGTACCGGACGTTGGTCTCCGTCGCGAACACGCCCGTGGGCACGCGGTCGCGCACGTCGAGACCGTGGGCGGTCAGCTGCGCGGCCTTGTCGGGGTTGTTCGACAGCAGGTCGAGCCGGCGCACGCCGAGTGCGGTGAGCATTTGCGCGGCGGCGGTGTAGTCGCGGGCGTCCTCGGGCAGGCCGAGTGCCGCGTTGGCCTCGTAGGTGTCGAGCCCGCCGTCCTGCAGCGCGTACGCGTCGAGCTTGTTGTACAGGCCGATACCGCGGCCTTCCTGGCGCAGGTAGAGCAGGTAGCCGCCGGTCTCGGAGATCCGGGCGACCGACTCGCGCAGCTGCGGGCCGCAGTCGCAGCGGGCCGAGCCGAAGACGTCGCCGGTCAGGCACTCGGAGTGCATCCGCACGAGCGGCACCGGGCCCGGCTCGCCGAGCACGAACGCGAGGTGCTCCAGCCCGTCGGCGAGCCCGTGGAACGTCACGGCCTCCGCGTCGACGGAGAGGTCGTCGCCCAGCCGCAGCGGGATCCGCACCCGCGTACGCACCTCCGCCACCGTCGCCATCGGCTGCTCCGTTCTCCCAGGTGGTTCAAATTCGAACCACGACTTGATCGACCCTACAACATGGTTCAAATTCGAACAACCTGCGTTACCATGGGTGCATGGCCGACCCCCGATGGCTCACGGATCGCCAGCTGAAGACCTGGCAGGCCTTCCTGGCGGTGAGCTCGCAGCTCAACCGTCGCGTCGAACAGCAGCTTCGCGACGACGCGGGGCTTTCGCACCCACAGTACGAAGTTCTGGCGCGCCTCGCCGCCGCCGGCGGCGCCCTGCGCATGACGGAGCTGGCGGGCGCGGCTCTCACGTCCAAGAGCGGGCTGAGCTACCAGGTCGGCCAGCTGGAGAAGACCGGGCTCGTCGGGCGCCGCTCGTGCGAGTCCGACGACCGCGGCGTGATCGCCTTCCTCACCGATCTCGGCTGGTCACAGCTTCGCGAGGCCGCGTCCGGGCACGCCGCGCTCGTGGGCGAGCTGCTCGTTGACGCGCTCACGCCCGAGCAGTTCGGCGTGTTCAGCACCGCGCTCGACACCCTGGAGTCCCGGCTGCGCGGCGCCCAGCGGCCGCAACGAACCGCCGTGTGACGCTCGGCACCCGGCACTACGAGCCGACTGTCCTCTGTGTCCAGTCGGGCACGCGCGGTTGCGGCACGGGTTCGGCGGTCAGCAAGGCCAGGTCCGGCGGCACCAGCACCGCGGCGGCCAGCAACGCACCGAGCAACAGGTCGTCGCCGCTCGCCGGGTGGAACCGGGCTCGCACGCCGTCGAGGGCGGCCCGCACGCCCAGCGAGGTCCAGTCGCCGCCGGGGTCCAGCACCGCGAGCTGAGCCGCCGCCCGCTCCGGCGGCACCGGCCGTGGCTGCGCCTCCCAGCGCAGGAAGCCCTGGCCGACCACGGTGAGCGCCAGCCGTTCGCGCGTGTCGAGCACCCCGTGCGGCGCGGGTCGCCCGGCGGGCCTGCCGTCGGCGACGTGCACCTCCAGCACGTGCTCCCGCCCGCGCGAGCCGTGCACGAACAACGGCAGGTAGCCCGCCGGCAACGCGACCGGCGCCGCGCCGGTGAACAGGAGCCGGGATTCCGGCAGCCGCAACGGGACCTTGCCCGTGGCCCGCACCCACCAGCGGTCGCGGTGGTGCTCCAGCACGCCGTGGCGGCGGCTCACCCGCCGGTCGTCCTCCCCGACCGGCACGGAGACCTCCGCGGTGTTGCGCCCGAACGTCACCGGACCCGGCGCCGACGGCGGCACCAGCACTCCCCCGGCGAGCCCGAGCACGACCAGCGTGCCGGGCGGTGACGCGAAGCCCCGCGCCAGGCTCGGATGCCCGGCGGGCAGTGCCCGCATCCCCTCACCCGTCACGACGCCCCCGCCCGTTCCCGGCGCGGGGCCTGCCCCACCGCGCGCCGCGAGGCTAACCGGGCGGCGCCGGGACCCCTCCCGGAGCGGTTTCGTCAGGTGGTTCGAGCAGCGCGAGGTCCGGCGGCACCAGCGAAGTGGACAGCAGGAGCTCCTTCACGAGGTTGTCGTTGAGGGAGTTGCCCACCGGCTCACCGACCTCTTCACGCGTGAGGCCCGCGACGCCGGCGCGCGCGAGCCGCGCCCGCACGGCGACCACGAGGTGCTCCACCCGTTTGGGCGTCCAGCGGCTGCCCGGCGCCAGCTCGGAGAGCTGCTCGGCGACCTGCCGCCACGCCATCGGCTGCGGGTAGGGCTGTTGCAGCAGGTAACGCTGAGCCAGCGAGACCAGCACGAGGCGCTCTTCGGGGCTCAGCCGCCACATGCGCGGCGGCTCGGTCACGTCCTGCGGACGCGACTCCGGCCGGCGTCCGTCCGCCCCCGACACGTACAGCTCCAGCAGGTGCTCGCGGTCGGCCGAACCGCGCACGAACACCGCCGTGTAGCCCTCCGCGAGCGGCACGGGCTCCTCTTCGGGGAACAACAGGCGCGAGCCGGGCAGGCGGATCGGCAGCCGCCCGGTGTTGTGCATCCACCACGCGTCGCGCCGGCGCACAAGGAAACCCTGTTTGCGGCTGACCTTCCGGTCGTCCTCCCCCACGCACACGTGGACGTCTTCGCGGTTGCGTCCGAAGAGGACTTCCCGGCCGTCGCGGGGCGGCATGCGCACGCCGCCGGTCACGGCCAGTGCGAAGATCGTGCCCGGCGCCGCGGGCGGCACCCCGTAGGCGAGGCTGCCGTGGTCGGCGCCGAGGGACTCGGCCGGCCCGCCGGATCGCAGCGCGGTCATGCCTGCGGCAGCTTCGCGACGACGTCGCCGGCCAGTGACGTGGCCGGGGCGCAGAGGTCCTGCGACGGCGGGTCGCCGTGGACCACCACCTTGATCTGCTCCACCGCGGCCTCTCCGTGTGCGTCGGTGTAGCTCCGGTAGACCAGCAGTGCCTGGCACGTGTCGTCGGCGAAGTCGTCGGTCGCGAGGTACGCGTCGTGCCCGGAGACCTTGACGAGCTGGCCCGAGTCGCCGTCCGGCGGCTGGTCGCGGTCGAAGATCACCGTGACCGCGCGGTCTGACGCCGAGCTGTCCCAATCACAGGTCCAGTCCCCGTAGCCCGGCACCACCTGCACCGGCGCCGTGACGCCCGCGGTGCTGCCGAGCGAGGCGGAGCTCAGCAGCGAACACGCGTCCACATCGGACAGCGAGCCGGCCGGGACCGGCGTCGACCGCGCGGGTACGCCCGCCACGGCGAGCACCTTCGTCGCCGACGCGACCGCGACGTCGGCGGGCTTGCAGGTGTCGAGGTTGTCGCCGTCGTCGTCGGACACAGTCACGCGCACGAGGTAGTGGTCCTGCAGCTGGATCAGGCGCACGCACGCGCCGTCCTGCGCGGGGTCGCCGAACACGTCGAACGGGCCGGAGCGCGAGCGCTGTCCCTCCGGCGCGGCGCCGCCGGAGGGCGGGTCCTCCAGCTCGACCTTCACGTCGGCCTGAAGATCGTTGCCACGGTTGAGGATCACGTCGCAGCGGTCGAAGTTGCCGTAGTCCGGGTCCACCTCGGGGTCGCCGTAGGGGCGCAGCGGCACCGCGTCCACGAGCCGGCACGGATCGGCCGAACGCGGATCCTTGCCGATGCCGAGCTTCGCCGGAGCGGCTGGCACCTTCGAAGCCGCGGCCGGGGTCGGCGGCTTTCCGCTGTCCGGCAGCAGGATCAGGGCCACGCCCGCGAGCACCACGACGGCGGCGACCGCTCCCGCGATCACGAGCCGCCGCCGGCGCCCGTCGGGCCGGCGGCGCAGCGGCGACGAGGGAGGCAGCCCGCCCGCGCCGGCGACCAGCAGGTCGTGCGCGGCGGCCGCGGTAGGCCGGTCTTCGGGAGCCGTCCGCGTCAACGCGGCGAGCACGGGCGCGAGATCACCGGCCTTGCGCGCCGGCGGGACCGCGCCCTCGGCCGCGCGCCGGATGGTCGCGTACTCGTTGCCGCCACCGAAGGGCGGAGCGCCTTCGACCGCGGAGAACAGCGTGGCGCCCAAGGAGAAGACGTCGGACGCGGCGGTCGGCGGGTGCCCCTGCGCGACTTCCGGCGCGAGGTAACCGGGGGTGCCGCCGATGTGCGGGGAGTCCGTGACCGTCTCGTCGGTGCGGACCGAGCGCGAGATCCCGAAGTCGGTGAGCTTGGCACGGCCGTCGTCGGTGATGAGGACGTTGCCGGGCTTCACGTCGCGGTGCACCACGCCGCCCTCGTGCACCGCCGCGAGCGCGCCCGCGACCTGCACGCCGATCTCGACGACCGTGCGCGCGGGCAGACTGCCCTCGGCGGTGAGGACCTCGGCGAGGCTGCGCGAGGGCACGTACTCCATCACGAGCCACAGCTCGTCGCCCTGGGCGACGACGTCGAAGAAGGTCACCACGTTCGGGTGCTGCACCCCGGCGGCGAGTCGGGCTTCGCGACGCAGGGTGCGGCCGCTGACCGCATCGGAAAGCCGCGCCTGCTTGAGTGCCACCTCACGGTCGAGCTGCTCGTCGTGCGCACGCCAGACCACGCCCATGCCCCCGGTGCCGATCCGCTCGAGCAGTCGATAGCGCTCCGCGATCAGCCGGTCACCCTGCACCGACGCTCCCCTCGGCGTGGTCGGAACCTCTGTGAGGTAACTCGCAGTGACGATACTGCATCACGTCCGGTGGCAGGAAGCGGCCCGGATCGCGACCACTCCCCCGATGCCCGCCTACGGTCCGGGCACGAACGACTCCCACGCCGAAACAACCACGTCGACGCGTCGATCCGCTGCGAGGTCGGAATCGACAAATCGTCCCGTGACGACTCGGTCGGCCCCGAGCCGGCCTGCGCGCCGTGACCCGGTGCCGGTTCCCTTGCGCGCCAACGGGAACCGGCGCGAATCCGCGCTGCGCTGCGTGAGCACCGGGTCACCCGTCCGGCCGATCAATCGTCCACAGTGGACATCGAAACCGGCACGGCGGTCCAAGATTCGACGTATAGGCTGTTATACGGATGGGTGCGGCCGGGTGAATCCGCTGCGGAGCGCCCGGATCGGCGATTGGATCACGGTGGCCGGGGGTATCTGGCGGACGTGACGGCAGGCGCGCCGCCGAAGGAGACCTCCATGCTCAGTCACCACGAACGCAGCGAGCTGGACAAGATCGAACGCTGGTTCGAGTTCAGCGATCCGGAACTGGCAGCGGCGCTCTCCCGAGGCAGGCCGGGGCCGAACCGTCGTCTGATCACCCTTTTCGCGGTGCTCTTCGACGTCTCGGCCGTCGCGTTCCTCGTGGCCGGTCTCGTCACCACGAGCCCCGCCTTCACGCTGTGCGCGCTGCTCGCCGCCGGCGGCGGGGTGGCGCTGCACGTCGTGCGCGGGCGCGGCCGCTCGTGACGCAGCGGGGGCCGCGGCACGTTTGACGTGCGCTCACCCGGGTCCGCGCCGCACACTGGTGCGGTGTCCGCCTGGGTCCTGCACGTCGATCTCGACCAGTTCATCGCCGCGGTCGAGATCGCGCGCCGGCCCGAGCTGCGCGGCCGGCCGGTGGTCGTGGGCGGCAACGGCGACCCCACCGAGCGCGCCGTGGTGGCCACCGCGTCCTACGAAGCGCGCGAGTTCGGCGTGCAGTCCGGCATGCCACTGCGGCTGGCCGCGAAACGCTGTCCCGACGCGGTGTTCCTGGCCACCGACGCGCCCGCGTATCAGGAGGTCTCCGACCGCGTCATGGCGCGGCTGCGTGAGCTGCCGGTGGTGGTCGAGGTGCTCGGGTGGGACGAGGCGTTCCTCGGCCTCGACACCGAAAACGTCGACACCGACGCCCCCGAGGCGTTCGCGGCCGAGGTCCGCCGGGCAGTCGAGGACGAGACCGGGCTTTCGTGCTCGGTCGGCATCGGCGACAACAAGCTGCGCGCCAAGCTCGCCACCGGATTCGCGAAACCGGCCGGGATCTTCCGCCTCACGCAGGAGAACTGGTGGGCCGTGATGGCCGAGCGGCCCACCGACGCGCTGTGGGGCATCGGGCGCAAGACGGCCAAGAAGCTCGCCGAAGCCGGGTTCACCACGGTGCTGCAGCTGGCCGGCGCCGACGCGGACGACCTGGCCGCGCGGTTCGGCCCGCGCCTCGGCCCGTGGTACCGGGTGCTGGCGGGCGGGATCGGCGACGCCGAGGTCACCGCCACGCCGTACGTCGCGCGCTCCCGCAGCCGCGAGACGACGTTCCAGCAAGACCTCACCGATCCCGCGCGCATCGCGGAAGAAATCGACACCCTCGCCGTGCGGGTCGCCCGTGACGTCGTGGACGAGGGCCGCCCGGCGGCGCGCGTCGCGGTGAAGGTGCGCTTCGCGCCGTTTCACACGCACACCCACAGCATCACGCTGCCGGAGCCGACCTCGGACGCCTCGGCGATCGGGCGCGCCGCGCGCGAGGTGCTCGGGATGTTCTTGCTGGACCAGCCGGTCCGGCTGCTCGGGGTGCGCGCGGAGTTCTCCCACCCGCCCGCGTGATCGGACGCGGTGACCGGCGGGGTGCGCGTTTGGCCGAGCCTGTCGAGGGGGTAATCGGGACTCCGGGCACACGATTGAGGTGAGGCATGTCCGAAAACGGAGTCCCCGCGACCGGTTCCGACGACCGATTCGGCGGGCTGGGTGGCGAGTTCCTGGACCTCACGCGGTCGCTGCTGGAGGTCACGACCGTCGGCGGCGTGCTGCAGCAGCTCGTGACGGCGGCGGTCCGGGTGATCCCCGCGGCGAGCGTCGTCAGTGTCACGCTGCGCTCGCCCGACGGGCTGTTCTACACCCCGATCGAGACCGATGCAATCGCCGTCGAGCTCGACCAGGTGCAGTACCGCACCGGGGAGGGCCCCTGCCTCGACGCGGCCCGCCCGGACGGCCCGGCCCACGCGGAGAGCCAGGACCTCGCCCACGAGACCGAGTGGCCGAAGTTCGGACCGGCCGCGGCCGCACGCGGCATGGGCTCGATGCTCGCCATCGCGTTGCTGCCCGACGCCCGCGAGCCGCAGCTGTCCGGTGCCCTCAACGTCTACGCGCGCGAGACCGGCGCACTCACGCCCACCGACCGCGACCTCGCGCTGCTGCTGGCCACCCACGGTTCGCTGGCGCTGGCTACCACCAACGCCGTGACGGCCGCGGACCTCCAGCGGGCGCATCTGCGCAAGGCCATCGACTCGCGCGACGTGATCGGTCAGGCGAAGGGCATCCTGATGCAGCGGCGGGGCATCTCGGCCGACGAGGCGTTCGACATCCTGCGCCGCACATCACAGGACCTCAACGTGAAGCTCGCCGTGCTCGCCGAGACCCTGGCCACGCGCCACACCGAGCTCGACCTGCCCGGTCCGCGCGCTTGACAGCCTCCGGCCCGCCTTGCCATGGTGGGAACCGGTAGAACGAACCGTGCGCCGCGAGGGCGCACTCCGGGCCGAGAGGCGCTGCGACGGAAGCCGAGAGGTTTCCGCCACGCTCGGCCCGCGAGTTCCGGACAAGGGCGCCTCCTGCGAAGGAGGTGCCTTTTTTGTTGACCCAGCTGTCGTCGACGCGGACGTCGTCGGCACAGGTGTTGCCGTCCCAGCAAAAGCCGGAGGACGGCCTCCGCACCTCCTGAACCCTCCCGGGTGAGCCCGGTGCTGCCGAACGCGGTGGTGCCGCTATTCCCCGTGCCCTGAAACAGAAACCAGAACCGTATCGAATGGGAGCGGAACCTCTATGAGCCCGAAACTGCAGAACGTCGGCGGACTCGAGTTCGCGGTGGCCGACCTGGCGCTCGCCGAGGCCGGGCGGACGCAGCTGCGCCTGGCCGAGCACGAGATGCCGGGCCTGATGGCGATCCGGCGCGAGTTCACCGAGGCGCAGCCGCTGAAGGGCGCCCGCATCGCCGGCTCGCTGCACATGACCGTGCAGACCGCGGTGCTGATCGAAACCCTCGTGGCGCTGGGCGCCGACGTGCGCTGGGTGTCCTGCAACATCTTCTCCACCCAGGACGAGGCCGCGGCCGCCGTCGTCGTCGGTCCGAACGGGACGGCCGAGCGGCCCGAGGGCACGCCGGTGTTCGCGTGGAAGGGCGAGACGCTCGACGAGTACTGGTGGTGCACCGACCTGCTCTTCCGGTTCGCCGACGGGCAGGGCCCCAACATGATCCTGGACGACGGCGGCGACGCGACGTTGCTCGTCCACAAGGGAGTCGAGTTCGAGGCCGCGGGCGCCGTGCCCGCCGCCACGGACGACGACGCCGAGGAGTACGCGATCATCCTGCGCACGCTCGCCGAGAGCCTCGCCGCCGACCCGAAGCGCTTCACGCGCATCGCCGGCGAGGTCCGCGGCGTGACCGAGGAGACCACCAACGGCGTCAAGCGGCTCTACAAGCTGGCGACCGAGGGCACGCTGCTGTTCCCGGCGATGAACGTGAACGACTCGGTGACGAAGTCCAAGTTCGACAACAAGTACGGCATCCGCCACTCGATGGTCGACGGCCTCAACCGCGCCACCGACGTGATGATCGGCGGCAAGCTCGCCGTCGTCTGCGGGTACGGCGACGTCGGCAAGGGCGCCGTCGAGGCGCTGCGCGGCCAGGGCGCGCGCGTGGTGGTCACGGAGATCGACCCGATCTGCGCGCTGCAGGCGGCCATGGAGGGCCTCGACGTGGTCGAGTTGGACGACGTCGTGGAGCGCGGTGACATCTTCCTCACCACCACCGGCAACTTCGGCATCATCTCCGCCGCGCAGATGGCGCGGATGAAGCACAACGCGATCGTCGCCAACGTCGGCCACTTCGACAACGAGATCGACATGGCCGGCCTCGCCAAGGTGCCCGGCATCCGCAAGCTGGAGATCAAGCCGCAGGTGCACGAGTGGGCCTTCCCCGCGGCCGAGGGGCGCCCGGCGCACTCGATCATCGTGCTGTCCGAGGGCCGGCTCATGAACCTCGGCAACGCCACCGGGCACCCGTCGTTCGTGATGTCGAACTCGTTCGCGAACCAGGCGATCGCGCAGATCGAGCTGTTCACCAAGCCCGGCGAGTACCCGGTCGGCGTGCACCGCCTGCCCAAGCTGCTCGACGAGAAGGTGGCGCGGCTGCACCTCGACGCGCTCGGCGTGAAGCTGACGAAGCTCACGAAGGAGCAGGCGGAGTACATCGGCGTGGACGCGGCCGGCCCGTTCAAGCTGGAGCACTACCGCTACTGAGCTCCGGGCCGCCCCGGCGGAGACCGGAGGCCGGAAATAAGGGGTCCTCCGGCTCCGAGGGGGAGGGAGAGCCGAAGGACCTCGTTAGTGTTAGCACATCGCCAAGCCGGTGTACACAGCTGCATACACGATCGGGTAAGGATCGGGGCCGGAGGGGAACCCCTCGGCGGAAAACCGTGAAGGCCTCGTTCCCCTGCGGTCCGGGGAACGAGGCCTTCACGGTCACTGGGCCGCGGGAGGGCTCAGGAAGCTTGCCGAAGCTCCGCCTCGACCTCGACGGCGAGCGTGCAGGAGCACTCCGCGTCGACGGTGTGGCAGTCGATGATCAGGCCGTGGCGCACGCGGTCGAGGTCCGCGCAGCTCTCGTGCGTGCACTCGGCGAACCCGCCGTCCGGGTGAACCACCAGGGTGCCGTGACAATGGTCGATCCCGCTGGTGCAGAACGCGCACTCCATGCTCAGGCCGCCTTCCGCTCTCGTGCTCTCGAACCGGTTCAAGTCACCACCGGCTCTTATCAGACCGGACAGCTTCTTGGTACCACCGGTGGGCGCCAGAGTCTGGCATACGGGCGGCGTGTCGCCGCAGTCGGTCCGGTGATCTCGGACCGACGGTGATTTCCCCGGGTTTCCCGCGGCTTTCCCGCGGCTCGGCGGGAAAGCTCGCTCAGGCGCTCTTCGGCCGACGGGTCCGCGGAGCGGCCTTCTTGGCCGGCTTCTCCTCGTCCGGCGCGGCCTTGCGAGAGCGCGACGAGGTGCTCTTGGCCGGCGCCGCCGAGCGCGTCTTGCGGGCTTCGGAAACGCTCGCCTCCAGGGCCGCCATGAGGTCGACGACGTCGGCTTTCGCCGCCACCGCACCGGGTTTCGTCGTCTCGTTGCCCGAGACCTTGGCCTCGATCACGGATTCGAGCGCCTCACGGTAGCCGTCGGTGTACTTTTCGGACTCGAACACCGGTTCCGACAGCGAATCGATCAGCGAGCCGGCCATGGTCAGCTCCTGCGGGCGCACCTGCGGCGGATCCTCGCGCAGGAACGGGAAATCGGGCGTGCGCACCTCGTCGGGCCAGAGCATCGTGGTCATCACGAGCACATCGGACACCACGCGCAGCAGCGCCAGGCTCTCGCGCTGGCGCACGGCGACCTTGGCGATCGCCACGTGGCTGGCCTTGTGCAGCGCGTCGCGCAGCACCACGTACGGCTTGACGGCGTTCTTCTGCGGCTCGAGGTAGTAGGTCTTGTCGAACTGGATCGGGTCGATCGACTCGAGCGGCACGAACTCCAGCACGTCGATCGTGCGCTGCGTGGCCAGCGGCAGGTCGGCGAGGTCGGCGTCGGTGATCACGACCATCTCGCCGTCGGGCAGCTCGTAGCCCTTGGCGATCTCGGCGTAGGGCACCTCCTGCCCGTCGACCGAGCAGAAGCGCTTGTACTGGATGCGGCCGCCGTCGGACTCGTGCACCTGGCGCAGCGAGACGTTCTTGTTCTCCGTGGCCGCGTACAGCTGGATCGGGATGCTGACCAGCCCGAACGAGACCGAGCCCTTCCACATCGACCGCATGCGCGCTCCTCCGCCGTCTGCCGGTGCTCCACTCACGCTCGGTAACAACCGTAGCCCGGATCATCCGATCCCGACAGTCCCGCCGGTCGGCGCGGCCTCCGACCGGCCCAGCCTGACCTGCGACGACCGGCCGCGACCGGTCACCCGGGGTAGCGGCTCCCCGGATGTGCCGCGTCACGCAAAAGTGCGGGGCACGCAGATTATTGCGTGCCCCGCACTTTTGCTACGCTGGTTCGCATGACCTCCGAATCCGTGGCACCCGCGCTCGGGCTGCGCGAACGCAAGAAGCAGGCGGCCCGGCAGGCGCTGGGTGCCGCGGCGCTGCGGCTCGCGCTCGAGCGTGGCCTGGACCAGCTGCGAGTCGAGGACATCGCGAGCGAGGTCGGCGTGTCGCCACGCACGTTCAACAACTACTTCTCCAGCAAGGAGGAGGCGGTCTGCTCGTTCATCGTCGCGCAGCAGGAGCGCGTGCGGGAGGCACTGCGGGCCCGGCCGGCCCACGAGCCGCTGTGGGAGGCCGTGATCAACGCGGCGGTGGAGCAGGCCTCACGCGACGGCTCGCCCCGGCGCGAGGACGTGCGCCGCATGCGCGACATGGTGCGCAACGCCGGGCTGTTCGCCGAGATGCTGCGCGCGCACGCCACCGTGGAGCGCGTACTGGCCGAAGCCGTCACCGAACGGGCGGGCAGCACCGCAAATCCGTTGCACGCGAGGATGCTCGCGGGGATCGTACAGAGCGCTTCCCGCATCGCGTTCCACACGTGGCTGACCTCCGGGCCGGACGCCGAGTTCCTGCCCACGTTCGTGGACCTGCTGCGGGAGGCGTCCGCGGGCATGCCCACCCTGGCCGCGGCCGCGGCGAGTGCCACCGCACCATGAGCCACCCGAACCGTCCAAAACAGACACACCACCACAGAACACCATCCTGGGGGAGAACCGACCCGTGCTGATCCGCCTGTTGCGCAGTCATCTGCGCCCCTACAAGACGACCATTTGGCTGGTCGTCGTCCTGCAGCTGGTGCAGACGCTGGCCGCGCTGTACCTGCCGACGCTCAACGCCGACATCGTCGACAACGGGCTCGTGAAAGGCGACACCGGCTACATCATGCGGATCGGCGGCATGATGCTGCTGGTCACGCTGGTGCAGATCGCCGGCTCGATCGGCGCCGTCTACTTCGGCGCCCGCACCGCCATGTCCCTGGGCCGCGACTTGCGCGGCTCGGTGTTCCACCGGGTCCAGGACTTCTCCGCCCGCGAGGTCGGCCAGTTCGGCACACCCTCGCTCATCACCCGCACCACCAACGACGTGCAGCAGGTCCAGATGCTGGTGCTGATGACGCTGACGCTGATGGTGTCGGCGCCGATCATGTGCGTCGGCGGCATCGTCCTGGCGCTGAACCAGGACGTGCCGCTCTCGTCGCTGCTGCTGGTGATCGTGCCGGTGCTGGGCGTCGCCGTCGGCCTGATCATCGCCCGCATGCGTCCGGCGTTCCGGCTCATGCAGGTGCGCATCGACAAGATCAACCAGGTGATGCGCGAGCAGATCATGGGCATCCGCGTGATCCGCGCGTTCGTGCGAGACAAGCGCGAGCGCGAACGCTTCGGCCAGGCCAACGACGAGCTGCTCACCGTGTCGCTGCGCGTCGGCCGGCTGATGGCGCTGATGTTCCCCACCGTGATGCTGGTGGTCAACGTCTCGAGCGTCGCCGTGCTGTGGTTCGGCGGGCACCGCATCGAGAGCGGCTCGATGCAGATCGGCGCGCTGACGGCGTTCCTGGCCTACCTGCTGCAGATCCTGATGTCGGTCATGATGGCCACGTTCATGTTCATGATGGTGCCGCGCGCCGAGGTGAGCGCCGAGCGCATCTCCGAGGTCCTCGACACCGAGTCGAGCGTCCGCCCGCCGCTGAAGCCGGTCTCCCCCGGCCGCGTGCACGGCGTGCTGGAGCTGACCGGCGTCGAGTTCTGCTACCCCGGCGCGGAGAAGGCGGTGCTGCGCGACATCTCGCTGAGCGCGCGCCCCGGTGAGACCACCGCCGTGATCGGCAGCACCGGCAGCGGCAAGACCACCCTGCTCAACCTGATCCCCCGGCTCATGGACGCCACCTCCGGCACCGTCCGCGTGGACGGCGTCGACGTACGCGAGCTCGACCCGGCCGTGCTCGCCTCGGCCGTCGGGATGGTGCCGCAGAAGCCGTACCTGTTCGCGGGCACGGTGGCGAGCAACCTGCGTTACGGCAACCCGGACGCCACCGACGACGAGCTCTGGCACGCGCTGGAAGTGGCGCAGGGCAAGGACTTCGTGCAGAAGATGACCGAAGGGCTCGCCTCCCCGATCGCCCAGGGCGGCACGAACGTCTCGGGCGGGCAGCGCCAGCGTCTCGCCATCGCGCGGATGCTGGTGCACAAACCTGAGATCTACCTGTTCGACGACTCGTTCAGCGCGCTGGACTACGCCACCGACGCGGCGCTGCGCCGCGCGCTGACCGACGAGACCCGCGAGGCGACGGTGGTCATCGTCGCGCAGCGCGTGAGCACCATCCGGGGCGCCGACCGCATCATCGTCCTCGACGACGGGCGCGTCGTCGGCACCGGAACCCACCACGAACTGATGGACGGCAACGAAACGTATCGCGAGATCGTGCTTTCGCAGCTGACCGAGCAGGAGGCGGCGTGAGTACACAATGGCGGACGCTTACCAACGACGCCGACCGGGTGCGGGTGTCCCGCAAGACACAGGAGGCGGCGTGAGCGAGGAAGAGGGCACCACGGGAGCCGTCGCGACGGAGGTCGGCGAACGGCCGACTGCGGCGCGCAACAAGAACGTCGCGCCCGCCGCGGGGCCGGGGCGGTTCATGGCCGGCGGCATGCCGCCGGAGAAGGCGATGGACTTCAAGGGGTCGCTGGCCCGGCTGCTGCGCCTGCTGAGGCCGCAGCGGGCGGCGCTGATCGGCGTGCTGATCCTCGGCACGGTGAGCGTCGCGCTGACCGTGATCGGGCCGAAGATCCTCGCGCGCGCCACCGACCTGATCTTCGCGGGCGTGATCGGCAAGAACCTGCCCTCCGGCGTCACGAAGGACGCCGTCGTCGCCGGCCTGCGGGCACAGGGCAACACCACGCTCGCGGACATCTTCGCTCGCGCCGACATCGTGCCGGGCCAGGGCATCGACTTCACGGCCGTGGGCCAGGTGCTGCTGATCGTGCTGGCGCTGTACGTGATCGCGTCGTTCTTCGGCCTGATCCAGGCGCGCCTGACGACGAGCCTCGTGCAGGGCGCGGTGTACTCGCTGCGCCGCGACGTCGAGGAGAAGCTCGCGCGGCTGCCGTTGCGCTACTTCGACCGCCAGCCGCGCGGTGAGGTGCTCAGCCGCGTCACCAACGACATCGACAACCTCGCGCAGTCGTTGCAGCAGACGCTCGCGCAGATCGTCACCTCGGTGCTGACGGTGATCGGCGTGCTGGTGATGATGTTCCTGATCTCACCGCTGCTCGCGATCATCGCGCTGCTGACCGTGCCCGCCTCGGTGTTCATCGCGGCCAAGATCGGCAAGCGGGCGCAACCGCAGTTCATCAAGCAGTGGGCCACGACCGGAAAGCTCAACGCGCACATCGAGGAGATGTACACCGGCCACTCGCTGGTGAAGGTCTTCGGCCGGCGCGAAGAGGCCGAAGCGATGTTCCGCGAGCAGAACGACACGCTGTACAACGCGAGCTTCCGGGCGCAGTTCATCTCCGGCACGATCCAGCCGGCGATGATGTTCATCGGCAACCTGAACTACGTGCTGGTGGCCGTGATCGGCGCGCTGCGCGTGGCGTCGGGCAGCCTGACGCTGGGCGACGTGCAGGCGTTCATCCAGTACTCGCGCCAGTTCAGCCAGCCGGTGACGCAGATCGCGAGCATGGCGAACCTGCTGCAGTCGGGTGTCGCCTCGGCCGAGCGGGTGTTCGCGCTGCTCGACGCGAAGGAGCAGGAGCCCGAGCCGGCGGACCCACAGCGCCCGGCCGTGGTCCACGGCAAGGTCGAGTTCCACGACGTATCCTTCCGCTACCTCGAGGACACGCCGCTGATCGAGGACCTCTCGCTCACGGTGGAGCCGGGCCAGACGGTCGCGATCGTCGGCCCGACCGGTGCCGGCAAGACCACACTGGTGAACCTGCTGATGCGGTTCTACGAGATCGACAGCGGGCGCATCACGCTCGACGGCGTGGACATCGCGAAGATGAACCGCGAGGAGCTGCGCGACAAGACCGGCATGGTCCTGCAGGACGCGTGGCTGTTCGGCGGCACCATCGAGGAGAACATCGCCTACGGCGCCGACGACGTGACCCACGAGCAGGTCGTGGAAGCGGCCACCGCGACGTACGTGGACCGCTTCGTGCGCACGCTGCCCGACGGCTACGCCACGGTGATCGACGACGAGGGCGGCACGGTCAGCGCCGGTGAGAAGCAGCTGATCACGGTGGCGCGGGCGTTCCTCGCGAAGCCGGCCATCCTCATCCTCGACGAGGCGACCAGCTCCGTGGACACCCGCACGGAGGTACTCATCCAGCACGCGATGAACTCGCTGCGCGAGGGCCGCACGAGCTTCGTGATCGCCCACCGCCTGTCCACGATCCGCGACGCGGACGTGATCCTGGTGATGGAGTCGGGCCGCATCGTGGAGCAGGGCGACCACGAAACCCTTCTGCACGCGGGCGGCGCGTACTCCCGCCTGTACGCGGCGCAGTTCGCCGAGGCGATGGCCGAGACGGACTGATCCGCCGGGGGTGTCCGATCCGGGGCGGTGCCACTGTGATGAAACACGGTGGCGCCGCCCCGGATGCGTTTACGGGCTCCGGTTCTCCAGGCGTTCTACAGACGGGGCACGTTGCGCAGGTTGGACTTCGCCAGCTGCAGCATCTTGCCCACGCCGCCGCCGAGGACCGTGCGGCTCGCGGCGAGCGCGAAGCCGCGCACCTGGGCGGCGGTGATGTTCGGCGGGATCGACAGCGCGTTGGGATCGGTCACCACGTCGAGGACCGCGGGGCCGTCGTGGTCGAGGATCTCGCGGATGCCCTCGCGCACGTCGGCCGGCTTCTCGACCCGGCGCGAGTGCAGGCCCGACGCGCGGGCGATGGCGGCGAAGTCGACCGAGTCGTGGTCGGTGCCGAACTCGGGCAGGCCGTCCACGAGCATCTCGAGCTTCACCATGCCGAGCGAGGAGTTGTTGAACACCACGGCTTTCACGGGCAGCGCGTGGGTCTTCAGCGTGAGCAGCTCCCCCATCAGCATCGCCAGCCCGCCGTCGCCGCACATCGCCACGACCTGGCGGCCCGGCGCGGCCGACTGCACGCCGATGGCGTGGGGCAGGGCGTTGGCCATGCTGCCGTGCACGAACGAGCCGATCAGCCGGCGCCGGCCGTTGGGTGTGACGTAGCGGGCCGCCCAGACGTTGCCCATGCCGGTGTCCACGGTGAACACCGCGTCGTCGGCGGCCTCCTCGTCGAGGATGTCGGCGACGTACTCCGGGTGCAGCGGCACGCGCTGCGCGACGTCGCTGGTGTACGCGTCGACCACGCGCTGCAGGCTGCGTTCGTGCTTGTGCAGCATGCTGTGCAGGAACGAGCGGTCCTCGCGGCGGCGCAGCCGCGGCAGGGCGGCGCGGATCGTGGCGCCGACGTCGCCCAGCACCCCGAACTCGAGCACCGAGCGGCGCCCGATGCGGGCGGGGTCGATGTCCACCTGCACGGTGTTGCGCTGCGGCAGGAACGTGTCGTACGGGAAGTCGGTGCCGAGCAGCAGCACGAGGTCGGCCTCGTGCATCGCGTCGTAGCAGGAGCCGTAGCCGAGCAGGCCGCTCATGCCGACGTCGAACGGGTTGTCGTACTGCACGAACTCCTTGCCCCGCAAGGAATGCCCCACGGGCGCGCCGATCGTGTCGGCCAGCGCGAGGAGGTCTTCGTGGGCGTCGCGGCAGCCCGCGCCGGCCATGATCATCACCTTCTCGGCGCGGTTGATCCGCTCCACGAGCCGGTCGACGTCGGCTGCGGCGGGCACGATGGCCGGTGGAGTGCCGAGCGGCGCCGACACCCCCGTCGGGTTCACGGCGGACTCGTGCGAGACGTCGCCGGGCAGCACCAGCACGGCCGCGCCGCGCCGGCCCACCGCGTTCTGCACCGCGATCCGCGCGAGCCGCGGCATCTGCTCGGGGCCGCTCACCAGCTCGCAGTAGTGCGAGCACTCCGCGAACAGCTGCTGCGGGTGCGTCTCCTGGAAGAAGCCGGTGCCGATCTGAGTCGACGGGATGTGCGACGCGAGCGCGAGCACCGGCGCGCCCGAGCGGTGCGCGTCGTAGACCCCTTGCAGCAGATGCAGGTTGCCAGGACCGCAGCTGCCCGCGCACACGGCCAGCTCACCGGTGAGCTGCGCCTCGGCGGCCGCGGCGAACGCGCCGGCCTCCTCGTTGCGCACGTGCACCCAGTCGATCCCGCCGCGCGCCGAGCCGCCGGTGCGGCGCACGGCGTCGACCACGGGGTTGAGGCTGTCGCCGACCACGCCGTAGATGCGGCGCACGCCGGACTGCACGAGAACGTCGATCAGCTGGTCGGCCACGGTCGCCATGAGCGGTCCTTTCCCTCGGGTCCCCGGCAGTCTCGCACCTCCCGGTGAACGTCGCTCGCCCTTGACAACTATTCTTGTCAATGACACCGTGGAATTCCCGCCAGGTGAGGAGGAACCGGTCATGACCCACGAGTTCGACGTAACCAAGAAGGTCCGTCTGCCCGCACCCCCGGAGGCCGTGTGGGACGCCGTGGCCACGGGACCGGGCATCGACTCGTGGTTCATGGGCAAGCACGAGGTCGACGCCCAGGCGCGGCGCGTCCGCTTCGCCATGGGCGAGTTCACGAGCGAAGCCGAGATCACCACGTGGGAGCCGCCGCGGCGCTTCGCCTACCGCGCGACGCCGGCGCCCGACGGCAGCTTCGACGCCTTCGAGTTCCTCGTGGAGGCGGCCGAGGGCGGTACGTCGGTGCTGCGCTTCATCCACCACGGCTTCACCGCGCAGGACTGGGGCGAGGAGTACCACGAGGGCTTCAGCCGCGGCTGGGACATGTACCTGCACACGCTCGGCCAGCTCCTGCAGCACTTCCCCGGCCGCCGCGCGCGGTTCGTGATCGCCGCCGGTCCGGAGTCGTCGGCGTCGCCGGAAGCCTGGCCGAAGCTGGTGCGCGCGCTGGGGCTGCCGGACGCGCCCGAGGCCGGGCAGCCGGTGCGGTTCGCGGTCGACGGCGTCGCGCCTGTCGACGGGATCCTCGACTACACGACCCCGCACTACGTGGGCATCCGGACCCCGGACGCGCTCTACCGCTTCCACGAGCGGTCGGGGATGGGGATGCCGATCGCGATCGGGCACCACCTGTTCGCCGGAGACGCCGACGTCGAGCAGGAAGGCAAGGCCTGGCAGGCGTGGCTGGAGCGCGTGCTGGCGTGATCGGGCGCTAAGGTAAGCGCACCCGAAGGGACGGGGGTGCCACGCCTGCGATGGCGGACGAACTCGCCGAACGCCGGCGCCGACGCGCACTCGGCCAGGCACCCGAAGCGGCACCCGAGCATCCCGTCGAGAAGCATCCCGTCGAGAAGCATCCCGTCGACCAGCACCCCACTGACCAGCGCCTCATCGAAAACAGTGGCGTGTTCGTGGTCCAGGAACACCGCGCTTCGCAGCTGCACTGGGATTTCCGCCTCGAACGCGGTGGGGTGCTCACGTCGTGGACCGTCCCGCGCGGCCTGCCCCGCTCCCCCGGCCGCGGCCGGCTCGCCATCCGCATCGACGACCAGCCTGTGGCCTACGCGGACTTCGAAGGCGAGATCCCGGCGGGCGAGTACGGTGCCGGGACGGTCGAGGTGTGGGACCGCGGCCGCTACGAAACCGTGCACTGGCACGAGCACCGCATCGAGTTCGTGCTCCACGGCGAACGCCTGCGGGGCCGCTACGAGCTCGACCGAGGCAGCACCGAGGCGGGAGAGGCGGACGGCTGGCGGCTGCGTCGGCTCGACCCCGCCGAGCCCGGCCACGAGGACACGCCGCGGTTCCTCGCGCCGATGCCCGCCCGGCCGGGACGCATGCCCTCCACCGCCGAGGACGGCGACTGGGCGTACGAGTTCGCGTGGCCGGGCCGTCGCACGCTCGTGCGCGCGGGCGGCGCGCGCGTGACGGCCGTCGACGAGACCGGCGCAGACGTGACCGTGCGCTACCCGGAGCTGCGTGGTCTCGCCGCACAGCTCGGATCCACGGAAGCGTTGCTGGACGGGCAGATCGTGGTGTTCGCCGCGGGCAGGCCGGACCCGCAAGGGTTGCGCCGCCGCGCGGAAGCGGACCCCGGAACGGCGCGCCGGCTCGTGGACCGGCATCCCGCGTTCTTCTTCGTCTCCGACGTGCTGCACCTCGACGGCCGCTCGCGGCTGGCCCTGCCGTATGTCGAACGCCGCGCGCTGCTCGACGATCTGGGCCTCGCCGGCGACCACTGGCAGGTGCCGCCGACCCACCTCGGCGACGGCGGCGCCGTCGCACGGGCGAGCCGCGACCACGGTCTGCCCGGCCTTATCGCGAAGCGCCGGAGCAGCCCGTACCGGCCGGGCCGGGCGAACACGGACTGGCTGTTCGTGGAGTCCCCGGACGTGCGCCGGGTGCTCATCGCGGGCTGGCGTCCCGGCGGCGGCCGGCGAGCCGGGACGTTCGGCTCACTGCTGCTGGCCGTGCCCGACGGCGCGGGCCTGCGCTACGCGGGCAGCGTCGGAGTCGGCTTCTCCCAGGAGGAACTCGGCTCGCTCGCCGCGGTGCTCGCGCAGCTGGAACAACCGCGGCCGCCGTTGGCCGACGTGCCGGACCACCCCGATGCGCGCTGGGTACGGCCCGTGCTCGCCGCGGAGGTCGTGCACGGGCCGAAGTCCGCGCCGCGCTGGCGCGGGCTGCTCAGCGAGCCCGGGTAGCCGGGCGGCGCAGGCACAGCGCGATACCGGCCAGCAGCACGACGGCACCGGCGACGATGTTGCCCGTCAACGCTCCCGCCGACGGCGCGGTCTCGTCGCCGTAGCGCAGGACCAGCGGCGACACCGCGGCCCAGACGCCGAGCACCGGCAGGACCCACGTGAGGGCCTGCGGGCGCGTGGTGCGCGCTCGCACGGCGGCGAGCACGATGATCGCCAGACCGGCTACCGTGTTGCTGATCGCGAGCTCGGCCGCGCCGCCGAACCGCGCCAGCCAAGGGCCGATGATCAAGTACAGACCGGCCAGCACGGCCAGCCCCGCGGCGCCGCCGACCAGTGCGCCGACGGCACCGTTCGCGCCGGTGCGTTCGGTCGTGGTGGACATCCCGGATCACCTCGCCGTAGTCGGGTTCCCTTGATCGGGTTCACGGGTGGAGTACCCACGATCGGCGCGGCTCGCACGGGCCCGGGGTGATCTCCACCCGTTCGGCGGCCGGTCAGGCGCGGGCGGCCGCGCAGGCGTCCACGAGCCGCGGCTGCACGTCGAGGGCCTGGGCGGCGCCCGTGACGTCGAAGACCCGCAGCACGAGGCGTCCGGTCGCGACCACGGACAACGCGGGGCGCGTGCGGCTCGTCTCCTCCAGCACGCGCAGGCCGGCGCAGCTGAGGAACGCGACGCGCGAGAGGTCGACCACGAGCTTGTCCCCCACCACGCACGCCGCGGCAAGCACCGTCCGGAAGTCGCCGACCGAGGCGGCGTCGATCTCGCCCGCGGCGGTGACGAGCACGAGGTCGTCGTCGCGGACGGTGGTCAGGAGGGTGAGACCGGAATCCCCTCGGCGCTGGGGCATTGGGCTGACGGTACGCGCTCCCCCGGCCCGGTCAACCCCCGCGCGGCGCGCAGGTGGGGGACCTCACGGGTCACCCGGAGTGACCGTAACGGTGCGGAACGGTCATCGGTGCTGCTGGGCCGGGCCGGAGACTGCCCATCGCCCTCAGTGGTGGGCAGTCCCCGGCCGGCCGCGCGGCCGGTGCGAACGACAGGGTCCGATCAGCCGCCGGTGGTGTAGTAGGTGATGTCCCAGTGATTGCCCTCGTCGCAGTAGAGGTTGCTGGAGGGGGCCTGCCACTGCGGGTAGCCGTCGCCGCGCAGGCCGATGTAGGCGAAACTGTTCTTGATGTAGCCGTCGATACAGCTGTTGTGCGAGATGTCCACCTTGTAGCCGTTGTAGTGGCTGTAGGTGCCCGAGGCGTGGCCGACCTCGGTGCCGCCGGTGATGTTGATCGCGCAGCCGCTGGCGCGCTTGAGTGTGATCACGCCACTGACGGTGGTCTGGTTGATCTGCTCGAACGACGTGCAGGTGGAGTTCGACCGCGTGGTGCACCC
The DNA here is from genome assembly GCF_040607795.1 of Amycolatopsis sp. NPDC005232. Classification (NCBI taxonomy): domain Bacteria; kingdom Bacillati; phylum Actinomycetota; class Actinomycetes; order Pseudonocardiales; family Pseudonocardiaceae; genus Amycolatopsis; species Amycolatopsis sp. NPDC005232. The sequence goes on from NZ_JBEXHL010000018.1 coordinate 134,661, forward strand.
GCCGCTGGACGAGTGCGTGACACCCGCCGCCGACAGCTGCGACGCCGCCTGGGACTGCGTCAGCTTGGTGACGGTGGGAGCGGCCGAAGCCGTGGCCGTACCGAGCACCGTCATGGCCGCCGCGGCAGCCAGTCCGACGGCCGCCTTGGGCAGCATCGGAGGAACGCGCATGACTTTGCCTCCTCGTGGGGACTTACGACGAGAGGCAGCCAAGTGCGCGGCTCCATACGAACGCCAAACGCGCTCGCGCCGGGGGCGTCGCGGCGCGCGTCAGATCCTGATCTTCGCCAAGACTTCACGAGCCCGGTCGCCGGCGGGTGAATCACTCGAAGCGGCGTTGAGCTCCCGCAACGCGCGCAGCTCCCACAGCGGGAAGCCGAGGTCGCGGAAGACGTCCGCGGCACCGGCGAGAGCCTTGGGTGCTTCGCCCGCGCCGGCCTGCAGTTTGCCGAGGCTCAGCAGCGCGTAGCCCGTACCGCGGCGGTCGTCCAGGTCGCGGAACACGGCCATGGCGCGGCGCAGGTGCTGCTGCGCGCCGGCCGGGTCCGCCGCGCGCAGGCGGGTCTCGGCGAGGCTGCGGTGGGTGTAGGCGGCCGCGTGCCGGTGGCCGATCTGCTCGAACAGGTCGAGCGAGCGCGTGAGGCAACGCTCGCCCTCGGCGACCTCGCCGGCGTCGGTGTGGAGGTCGCCGAGGCTGCGCAGCACGTGGGCTTCCCAGTGGCGCTCGCGCGTGCGGACGGCGCCGCCGAGCGCGCCCGTCAGCAGGTCGGCGGCGCGGTCGGTGCGGCCGTGGCGGCGGAGCACGTCGGCGTAGCGCTTGGCGACCTGGTCGTGCCAGCGGCCGGCGCAGTCGCCGGCGAGCAGCAGGGCGGCTTCGAAGCTCTCGACGGCGCGGCGGAGGTCGCCGAGGTCTTCCGACAGGCCGCCGAACTGGGCGGCCGCGATGGCCTGGCCCCGGACGTCGCCGCACGCGCGCAGGAGCTCCAGGGCTTCGCGCAGCTCTTCGACGGCGAGCTCGGCCTGGCCCGCGTCGGCGTCGAGGTCGGCCAGCGCGACCAGGGCGGCGCCTCGGCCGCGCGGGTCGCCGAGCGTCTTGAAGCGAGTGCCGGCCATGGCGAAGTAGGTGCGAGCCTGGCGCGATCGGCCGAGCTGCCAGTGGACGGACGCGAGGGTGAACAGCTTGCCCGCCTCGGCCGGGCGGTCGCCGAGGCGGCGGGCCGCGGCGAGGCCGACGACCGAGACCGCCCTCGCGGAGCGGCCGAGCCACGGCGTGCCGGCGAGGGCCGCGCACGCGTCGGAGAGACGGGCGGCCAGGGCGTGCCAGTGGTGGCGGCCGGCGAGCCGGGCGGCCGTGGCGACGAGTTCGGTTTCCCGGCGTCGCCAAGCATCGGGGTCGGCGGTCGCGGTGCGGGCGGCTCCGGCGTCCGGCTGGGCGAACGGGGGTCCGACCGGGGTGAAACCCTTGTCCAGGGCGGAAAGCACGCGTTCGGCGAGGGCCAAGGTGGCTTCGAGGGTGCGTTTCAGCGCGGACTGGTCGGGTTCGCCGGGCAGCCGCGCCAGACCGAGGCGGACGAAGCGGGGGACAGCGTGGCGGCCGTGGTCGTCTGCGGCCAGGAGGTGGGTGTCGGCGAGGGCTTCGAGGCGGTCGCGGGCTTCGGCGGGGCGGACGGCGAGGAGCGCGGCGGCACACCAGTCGGGCACGGGTCGGCGGAACAAGCCCAGCAGGCGCAGGAGGTCGCGGTCTTCCGCGGAACATTCGCGCAGCGCCGGAAGAATCGCCGCGCGGACGCTGACGTCGCCGGCGGCGAGCTCGTCGAGGGCGCGGCGGTCGTCGCCGAGGCGGGCGGCCAGGTCCGTGATCCGGAGGTGGGGCCGGGTAGCGAGCCGCAGCCCGGCGATGCGCAGGGCGAGGGGAAGCCCGGCGCAGCGAGCGACCACTTCGTCGGCGGCGGCGGGCTCGGCCGCGATCCGGGCTTCGCCGGCGACGGCGGTGAGCAGCGCTGCCGAGTCCGCAGTGGACAGATCACCGACGGGAACCGCCCTGGCTGCCACCAATCCTGGCAACGGCCGCCGCGCCGTCACGAGGACGCCGCAGCCGGAGCCACTCGGCAACAGGGGGCGGACCCGGGCTTCGGTACGCGCGTTTTCGAGCAGGACCAGCAGCCGCAGGTCGACGGTGTGGCTGCGCCAAGCGGCGACCAGCGCCGTGAGATCGCCGGTGAATTCGGCCGTGGCGGCGCCGAGGGCACGCAGGAAGGCGATGAGGATGTCGCGGGGTTCGGTGGTGGCAAGGTCGGCCACGAGCTGCCCGTCGGGGAAGCGGCGCCGCGCCCGCCACGCGGCGTGCACCGCGAGCGCGCTCTTGCCCGCCCCGGCGGCGCCGTGGACCACGACCGGCGCGGGTGCGCGCAGGTGCCGCGCGACGGCGGCCAGTTCCGTTGCGCGGCCAGTGAAGTCGGGCACGGGCGCGGGCAGCTGCGCGGGCGGGCCCCCGGCCGTCCAATCGGCGCCGGCGATGCGGCGGTAGAGCGCGTCGAGCTCCGGGCCGGGCACCACGCCGGCCTCGTCCCACAGCGCGCGGCGCGTGCGGCGCAGCACGTCGAGCGCGGCGTCGCGGCGGCCCAGCCCCTCCAGCGCCCCGGCGAGGCGACCGGCGAGCCGTTCGTCGGCGGGCCGCGCGGCCACGACGGGGGCGAGCCGGTGCACCACGGCCTGCGCGTCGCCCTCGGCGAGCTGCAGCTCCACCAGCTGCAGCAGGACCGTCCGCCGGCGGTCCTCCAGCCACACCTCGTGCGCCTCGACGAGCCGTCCCGTCGCGACGTCGCAGAACGCCCCGCCCCGCCAGCACGCGAGGGCGCGGGTCAGCAGCTCTTGCTTCGCCTGGGTGTCCTCCGCCGCCAACCCGGCCGACGCGAGCGCGACGAACTCCGCGGCGTCGAGCTCCCCTTCGGCCACCCTGAGGACGTACCCGCGCTGCCCCGACTTGAGCCGCTGGCCCGGATCATCCGCGGCCAACCCGGGCGACACCGCCTTGCGCAGCTTCGACACCGTCACCTGCACGATCGCCGCCGCACTCGGCGGCGCCCCGTCGGGCCACAGCTCGTCGACGATCGTCGCCCGCCCGACCACCTCGTTGGGCCGCGCGAGCAACAACGCGAGCAACCGCCGCGGCTGCGCCGCCGACGGCAACACGACGGTCGCCGCCAGCGGACCGAGGACCTGGAACCGCACCGCAAGCTCCCCACGGCCGCACGTCACCTGATCGAGCGACCCGAAAGTACCTGCGCCACCCTCCGCTCCCGGCTGTTCGGGCGGCCCTCACCCGGATGGCCCACCCCGTTGGAAGGGTGCACGGTCCCTCCACGCCGGCCCGCGTCTGCACCCGCCGGGCAGGTGGCCAGTGCGGCGCGCACGGCCTGACAACTGGGCGCGAACAGTCCCGCCGCGCTCGACCTTCGCTCGGCGAGCGGTCCGTTCACCGAACGCCACGCAGCGCCCACCCGACCGTGCGCGGCGCGGGGCTAGTGGTCCCGCCGCGTCTACTCCTCGCGCGCCCGCGGCACCGCCGTATCGAGCCGATGCCGCCAGCGCGCGCCACCCGCCAACACAATGCGGCGCGAGCGGTCCGTTCGCGCCAGCCTCGCGGGTCGGGCCTGAGCGAGCAGGTTCGCCCCTCAAATCCGGCCGGTCGGCCAGGACGTCGTCGCCGAGGGCGTGCTCCAGCAACAGCTGCACGGTGCCGTGCGGGCGCTCGACCATCGCTCAGCACCGCACCGGCCACCGAACGCACCGCAGCGCTCACCCGACCGTGCGCGGCCCGGCGCGAACAGTCCCGCCGTGCACCGGAACACCGCCCACTCGAGCGGTGAACCCGGCGCGAGCGGTCCGTTCGCGCCAGTCTCCCGCCTCAGGCGTGAGCGAGCAGCTTCGCCTTCAAATCCGGCCGGTCGGCCAGGACGTTGTCGCCCAGGGTGTGTTCCAGCAACGGCTTCAGAGCACCATGCGGGGCGCTCGACCAGTCGAGCGGACCCAGCGGCGGCTCCGGGTCGTACTCGATGCCGAACTGGATGGTGCGGGCGACGTCGGGGCCGGCGAGGCGGTCGACGAGGTGCAGGGCCAGGTCGATGCCCGCCGAGACGCCCGCGGCGGTGATCACGGGGCCGGCGTCGACCCAGCGGCGGGCGACCGGGGTGGCGCCGAAGGCACGCAGCAGGTCGCGGAACATCCAGTGGGTGGTGGCCTCGCGGCCGTCGAGGAGGCCGGCCTCGCCGAGGAGCAGGGCGCCCGTGCAGACGGACGTCATCAGCTCGGCCGTGCGCGCGGTCGTGGCCAGGTAGTCGATCAGCGGCCGGTTCGCGAGCGCCTCCATGGTCGGCGCGGAGCCGCCCGGGACGAGGACGCCGTAGGGCTCGCGGATGTCGGAGAAGGTGTGGCTGGGCGCGATCCGCAGGGGCGTGTCGGTGCCGATCGGGTCGAGGGTCTCGCCCACGACCACCACGCGGAAGTCCTGATCCGCCATGGCGAACGCGCTCAGCACCTGGAGCGGGCCTACGAGGTCGAGCACCGTGAGGCCGGGGTAGAGGACAAAGGCGAACGTCTTCTCGGTCATGCGTCCCACCGTGCCCCCGCGGGCGCGCGGACGGGAGGGCGATGTCCGTAATCCTGCGAACCATGTCGATCGGCCTGCTGACCTGCTAAAGTTTGATCATGCCGGGGCCAGAACGGCGGGTCGTGATCGTCGGGTATCCCGACGCCGAACTGCTGGACATCGCGTGCGTCTCCGACGCGCTCGATGCCGCCAACCGGCTCGGCGCGCGCCCGGGCTACGCGCTGCGGCTGGCCACTGTGGACGGACACCCGTTCCGCTGCCAGTCCGGCATCACGCTGACGCCCCACGTGCGGCTCGACCAGGTTTCGGGGCCGCTGCACACGATCGTCGTCTCCGGCGGCCTCGGCCACCGCGCGGCGGCGGGCGACGAGCGCCTGCTCGAACACGTCCGCCGCCTCTCCCGCGACAGCACGCGCACGGCGTCGGTCTGCACGGGCTCCACGGTGCTCGCCGCGGCCGGCCTGCTGAGCGGCCGCCGCGCGACCACGCACTGGGCGTACGCGGCGCAGCTCGCCGCGAAGTACCCGTCGGTGACCGTGGACCCGGTGCCGCTGTTCATCCGCCACGGCGACGTCTACACCTCCGCCGGCGTCACCAGCGGGCTGGATCTCGCGCTGGCGTTCGTCGAGGAGGACCACGGCCCGACGCTCGCCCGCGAAGCCGCCCGCGCCCTCGTGACCTACCTGCAGAGGCCCGGCAACCAGGCGCAGGTGAGCATGTTCCTGTCCGGCCCGCCGCCCGAGCACCGGCAGGTGCGCGACCTCACCGCGTTCGTCGCCGAACACCTGGGCGAAGACCTCGGCACGCCGGTGCTGGCCCGGCAGGCGGGCATCAGCACCCGCCAGCTCACGCGCCTGTTCGACGCGCACCTGGGCACCACGCCCGGCAAGTACGTGCGCACCGTCCGCGCCGAGCACGCCGCCCGCCTCCTCGCGGGCACTGACCTGCCCCTGGCCGCCATCGCCCGCCGCTGCGGCTTCGGCTCCACCGAGACGCTTCGCCAGGCCTTCCTCGACCACTTCGACACCCCGCCGTCCGCCTACCGCCGCGTGCACCTGCGCCAGGCCCTCGGCTGAGCGAAACGCCGGATACGACCGGGTCGTCCCCACCCGGTACGGGTGACGGCCACCGCCGGAGTGCAGGATGTGCGCCGTGGCACCGCCCGATTACCCCGACGACGCCGACGACACCGCCGACACCGGCCCCATCCGCCGCGTCGCCGGCGACCCCTCCGCGCCCCCAGCCCGGTCCCGCCGATCCCACGCGGGCGACGAGCCGGCCTGGCCCGGAGCCGAAGAGCCGGTGCGCCGAGCCGCACCCCGTTCCGGCGACAACCCCGCCGCCCGCCGCACGGGCGAAACCGCGCTGCCACCACGCCGCGCCGGCGACACTCCGGCCGGCCGCCGCAACGGCGACACGCCACCCCCGGCAAGCGCCCGCACCGCGAACACCCCGCGGGCCGACCGAACCGGGCAAGCTCCGCTGCCGTCGCACCACGCCGACGGAACCCCGGCGTCGGCCGGCCGCCACACGGGCGAAACCCCGCTCCCCCCACGCCGTCGCGGCGAGACTCCACCACCGACGGGCCGCCGTGGCGGCCAAACATCGCGCCGCACCGGCGAAACTCCGCTGCCCTCCTCACGCCGGTCCGAGGGACAAGGTCGCCGCACCGGCGAAACTCCGCTGCCGCCCTCCCGCCGCACCCAGGGGCAAGCGCGCCGAGACGGCGAAATCTCGCGCACCACAAGCGAACCGTCCTCACCGGATGCCGACGGCGCCTGGCCGACCGCCGGCCGCCCCACCGGCGAAACGCCTCCCCCAGCGTCTCGGCGCTCCGGCGACACGCCTCCCCCCACCGGCCGCCGCCCCCGCACCGCCGTGAGCCCGGACGAAGCGCCGGAACCCCTCGACGCCGCCGAACCCACCCCCCGCAAGGGCCTCCGCGCCGCCCTCGCCGCGCAAGCGGACGGCCACGGTCATGGGCACGGCCACGGACACGGCCCCGCCGCCCCCGCCTCCACCCGCGTCCGCAAGCTCCTCATCTGGCTGCTCGTCCCGCTCGCCCTCGCGACGGTCGTCGGCATGGTCGTGCTGTACCCGTGGGGCAAAGCGGCGCCGACGAGTGTGGTGCCGCAGGGCACGCCGGTGCAGGCGTCGATCACGGCGACCGCCACGGGGCCGTGCCTCGCGAACGGCCAGGTGCAGGTCGGCGCCGACACAGACCCCGACCAGAAGCCCTGCCAGACCGTCGACCTGACGATGACCGACGGCCCGGGCAACGGGAAACCCCTGCGCCTCATCGTGCCGATCGAGCCGAGCACGCCGCGTTTCTCCACCGGCGACAACGTGGTCCTCGCCTACAACGGCGGCAACGCCACCGACCCGGCGTCGTTCCAGCTCGTCGACTTCCAGCGCGGCACGCCGCTCGTGCTGCTGGCCGCGCTGTTCGCCCTCGCCGTGCTCGTGCTCGGCCGCTGGCAGGGGCTCGCGGCGCTCGTCGCGCTGGTGCTGAGCTTCGTGGTGATCGTGCTGTTCGTGCTCCCCTCGATCCTCGCCGGCGAGAACCCGCTGGTGGTCGCGATCGCGGGCGCCGGCGCGATCATGTTCGTGGCGCTGTATCTGACCCACGGGCTGTCGGCGAGAACGTCGGTCGCGGTGCTCGGCACGCTGGCCAGCCTCGCGCTGATCGGCGTCCTGTCGGCGATCTTCTCCGTCGGCGCCTCGCTCACCGGCCTCGACGACAGCACGTCGACGCTCATCGGCTCACTCGGCCACGGCATCGACGCGCGCGGCCTGCTGCTCGCCGGCATCGTGATCGGCGCGCTCGGTGTGCTCGACGACGTGACGGTGACGCAGACCAGCGCCGTCTGGGAGCTACGGCGCGCGAACCCGTCGCTGGGCTGGCGGGAGCTCTACCGCTCGGGCCTGCGCATCGGACGGGACCACGTCGGCTCGGCCGTGAACACCCTCGTGATGGCCTACGCCGGTGCCGCGCTGCCGGTGCTGCTGTACTCGTCGATCTCCGGCGTCGGGCTCGGCGCGCTGCTCGGCAGCGAGGACATCGCGTCGGAGATCATCCGCACGCTCGCGGGGTCCGTGGGCATCGTCGCGGCAGTCCCGGTCACGACGATCCTGGCGGCGCTGATCGCAGCGCGCGAGCCCGTAGACCACCTCGTGAGCACCACGAATACTCCGTAGTCACACCAGTAACACGAGCGAACCCCGGCCGGAACAGGACCCGGTGGCTGCGGTACGAAGTCCGCGACCGAGGCGAGTACATCCGTACCCGAGGAGGGGTCGTGTTCTCAGCCGTACTGGCGGGACCGCGGGTCACCGTGCACCTGGTCCGGCGGTTGTTCGCGGCGCTGCTGGAGGCGGCCGAGGCCGTCCCGCGGATCGCGGGCGCGCTCGACGACGTGCGGGCGACGCTGCGCCACCTCGAGCGCCTGCTCGCCTACGTCGCCGAGGAGCTGCCGGACCTCGCCGACCAGGTGGAGCAGATCCGCGCCCGCGTCGACAGCATGGAGGAAGCGTCGAAGGGCAGCGTCCCTCCAGCGGTCACTCCAGCGTCGCGACGAAGCGGCTGACGGCCTCCATCGGGAACCGCTGGATGTAGCGCCCGGCCGGGGCCGCCGACGCGAGCCGATACAGGGGCCGCTCGGCCACGGCGTCGCCGCGTGCCTCCGACCGCAGCTCCGCCACCAGCAGCTCGGAAAACACCAGCCCGTTGGCCTCGGTGTTGTTCAGCAGCGCGTCGGCGACGCGGCGCAGCTGCAGCGCGCCCAGCTCACGCCCGCCCGTACCGGCGAACACGGCGAGGTCGACCTTCACGGTCTTGCGCCGCTTGCCCGCGTTCACGAGCAGGCTCACCGTGCGGGTGCCGCGCACGTCGCCGATCACGATGTCGAGCCGCTCCGCCTCGACGAGCCCGATGCGCCGGATGCCCCACGTGCGCACGACCAGCGTCGTGCCTTCGAGCCAGATCCGGCGGCGCAGCGTGTAGAGAACGATGTACAGCAAGGGAAGCGCCACGACCACCGCGACGATCAGCCCTGCCAGCTGCCCGCCGATCAGCCCGGCGATGCCACCGAAGGCCGCGGCCACGATCACCGCGCCGATGAAGCCGGACCACGCGCGCCGGCGGGTGAGCTTCGCGTCCTCGGCGAACAGCGGCAGCCGTTCCGGTGCGCCCTTGACGCCGTCCTGCTCGGTCATGCCCGTCACGCCTCCGCCGCCGTGAGCGCGGGGTTGGTCGCGCGTTCGCGCCCGATGGTCGTGGCGGGCCCGTGGCCCGGCAGCACCACGGCGTCGTCGGGCAGGGTCAGCAGCTTCGTGCGCAACGATCTCTCCAGTTCGGCGCCGGAGCCGTCGGAGCGCCCGATCGACCCGGCGAACAGCGTGTCCCCCGTGAGCACCAGCCTGCCACCTTCGCTCGCCCTCACGGCGAAAGCCACCGACCCCGGCGTGTGGCCGGGCACGGCCACGACCTCGAGCGCCAGACCCGCCACTTCGAGCGGGCCTTCGGCCAGCGGCACCGACGGTCCCGCGAACCACTCGCGGTCGGCCGGATGCAGGTGCAGCGGGAGGTCATGGCCGGCGGCGCCGGCGACGTGGTCGGGGTGACCGTGGGTGGCTAACAGCGCGACCGGCGTGAGCCCGTGCTCGGCCAGCGCGGCCGCGAGCGGTTCTGCCGCCTCCTGCCCGGGGTCCACGACCACGCACTCGCCGCCGGGCGCCGGGGCGAGCAGATAGCAGTTCGCGCGCAGCGGCCCTGCGGCGAACCCGACGACGAGCACCAAACCCCTCCTGTCCCGGCGTTGGCGAAGCGGCGCTGATCACGATCGGATCGAGACTAGCGGCCCCTGTACAGAGTCCTCACAGGCTGTGCCCATACACTGCCGCTACCTCAGACGTGTGACATCGAGCCTGAACTGGAGGGCGGGTGGCGACCAACCAGCAGCGCCGTGAAGCCGCTAAGCGGAAACTCGAGCGGCAGATCGAGCGCCGGCGGGACCGGGCCAAGCGACGCAAGATCGTGGGCGCTGGAGTGGTCGGCGGTGTCGTCCTCATCGTGGCCGGGGTAGTCGTGTGGGTCGTGAACAGCGGCGGTGGCGACGACACGACGGCGGCCGCCAGCCCGCCGCCGTCGAGCTCGGCCCCGCCAGTGCCGACCGTCGGCCAGATCCCGACGCAGCGCACCGCGCTGCCGACGCGGCCGAAGGCCCTGCCGAACCCGACCACGTGCGCGTACCCGGCCGACACGCAAAGCACGCCGCCGAAGAAGACCACGGCGCCGGACGGCAAGAACGTGTCGTCGCAGGGCAAGGTCGACATCACGATGAAGACCACCGTCGGCGACATCCCGATCACGCTCGACCGCGCGCTGGCGCCGTGCACCGTCGAAGCGTTCGTGAGCTTGGCGAAGCAGGGCTTCTACACCGACACGATCTGCCACCGCCTCGGCGTCACCGACCTGCAGATGCTGCAGTGCGGCGACCCGAACGCCAAGGGTGACGTGAACGCCGACGGCACCGGCGGACCCGGCTTCACCATCCCGGACGAGTTCATCGACGGCGAGAAGTACGGCCGCGGCATCCTCGCCATGGCCAACACGGGCCAGCCCAACTCGGGCGGCAGCCAGTTCTTCATGGTCTACGGAACCGCCGAGCTGCCCCCGAACTACACCATCTTCGGCAGCATCTCCGACGACGGCCTCAAGGTCCTCGACGCGATCGCCAAGACGGGCATCGGCACCGTCGGCCAGGACGGCGCGACCGGTGAGCCGAAGCAGCAGGTCAAGTTCACGGCCGTGAATGTCGCGGCCTGAGTGTCTTTCCTGTTCGAGCTGAACGGCGCTGAACCCGGCGCCGTTCAGCTCGCTCGCGTTCTGGGCGGCTACGGCCACTTCACCGCGATGCAGGTCCGCGACGGCCGGGTCCGCGGCCTCGACCTGCACCTCACGCGGCTGGCCACGAGCACCCGGCTGCTGTTCGGCAGCGAACTCGACGTCTCCCTTGTCCGCGGCTATGTCCGCAAGCTCGTTGCCGGGCAAGGCGCGCTGTCCGTGCGCGTGCTCATCGCTTCGCGCTCCAGCGCAGAAGCTCCTGTCATGGAGCCCGAAATCCTGGTGCGTACCGGCCCGCCGCACGAGCACGTCGCCGACCCGATCCGGTTGAGGTCGGTGCGGTACCAACGCGACTTGCCCGAGGTGAAGCACACCGGCACGTTCGGGCTTGTCCACCACTCGCGCCAGGCCGTGCTCGCGGGCTACGACGACGCGGTGTTCATCGACCACAGTGGACACCTCAGCGAAGCGTCCAGTTGGAACCTCGGGTTCCTCGAGGGCGACACCGTGGTGTGGCCGGAAGCAGCGGTGCTGCCGGGCATCACCTACCTGCTGCTGAAGGAACGGCTGCAGCAGCAGGGAGCGGTCGCGCAGGTGACCCGCCCGGTCCACCCCCGCGAGCTCCCCGGCTTCGACGCCGTCTTCCTCACCAACTCCGAGACTGTCGGCCGACCCGTCGCGTCCGTCGACGGTGTGGCGCTGCGCAACGACCCCGCCGCCGCGCGGATGCTCGCCGAGGCGCACGAAAGCGTGCCCTGGGACGAGATCTGAGCGCCCCTCAGCGGTGCGTGAACTTCGGCGGCCGACGGTTCAGGAAGGCGTCGACGCCCTCCGCGTAGTCCTCGCCGTGCAGCGCGGCGAGGCGGATGGCGTCCACTTCGTCGTCGGGCGTTTGCCGGCCCGCGACGATCTTCTCGATGATGCGGTTCATGCCGCGGATTGAGGCCTGAGAGCGGGAGCAGAGGGTGTCCACGAAGGCCGCGGTGGCCGCGGTGAGGCCTTCGGCGGCGTGGAGGTCGTTGACGAGGCCGATCTCGCGGGCGCGCACGGCGTCGATGAGCTCGCCGGACAGCAGGAGGTACCTGGCGTTCGCGGGACCGACGAGGGAGACCAGCAAGCGCGTCGAGTCGAAGTGGAAGACGATGCCCAGCTTGGCGGGCGTGATGCCGAAGCGCGCGTCTTCCGAGGCGAAGCGGAAGTCGCACGCCACCGACAGCTGGCAGCCGCCGCCGATGCAGTTGCCCTGGATCATGGCGACCGACGGTTTGCGCATCGAGGTCAGGGCGGCCACGGCGCCGTCGACGGCCTTGTCGTAGGTGGCCGCGCCGTCGGCGGTGGAACGCAGGTCGCGGAACTCGCTGATGTCGGCACCGGCCGAGAAGTGCTTGCCCGCGCCCGTGAGCACGAGGACCTTGAGCGCCGGGTCGGCCTCGACCTCGGCCACGACGTCCGGGATCGCCGACCACATCCCGTAGGTGATGGCGTTCATCTTCTCCGGCCGGGCGAACGTCAGCCGCGCGACTTCGCCGTCGCGCGTGAACTCGAATCCGTCGGTCATGCCAGCACCCTAGCGGGATCGCCCTGCGCGAAACCCGCGTCTGTGACCAGCTCCCCGCGCTAGCGTGGCACCCATGGGGATGATCGAGGTCGACGGCGTACGGTTCGGCTACGACGAGGCTGGCGAGGGCCCGCCCGTGGTGCTCGTGCACGCCGGGCTCGCCGACCGGCGCATGTGGGACCACCAGTTCGCGGCCCTGGCCGAACACCACCGCGTGATCCGCTACGACCGCCGCGGCCACGGCGACTCGCAGGCGGCCGAAGGCACCGTCTCCCACCACCGCGACCTGCTCGCGCTCATGTCCGCGCTCGGCATCGACCGCGCCGCGCTCGCCGGCTCCTCGATGGGCGGCGCCTACGCCCTCGACGCCGCACTCGCCGCGCCCGAGCGCGTCACGAGCATCGCCCTGATCGGCGCCGGTCTGTCCGGGCACGACTGGCCCGAGCCCATGGCGTCGGACAGCCGCGAAGCCATGCTCGCCGCGGTGCCACTGGAGCGGCTCAAGCGCTACCTCGACCACACCGCCGACCACATCGACGAGGCAGACGTCCGGGCCATCGCCGACGCCAACGTCCGCTACCTCGTCGTCGGTCCACATCGAACACGATCGGACGTCGACCAAGACTTCTACGCCCTCGCCCTCGAAATGTGCGAGGGCGTCTACCGCCGCGAGTGGACCGATCCGAAGTGGACGGAGGACGTCCCCGACACCCGTCACCGTCTCGGCGAGATCACCGCACCCACGCTGGTGGTCATCGGCCGGGAAGACGGCTCAGGCCTGCTGGAGCTGGCCGACAAGTTCGAGCGGGAAATCCGCGGCTCGACCCGGTTCGACCTGCCCGACACCGGCCACCTGCCCCCGATGGAGCGCCCCGCCGAAGTGACCGAGGCGCTCCGCTCGTGGTTCGAAGATCAGGAAGCCGACGTGACCCGGTAGACGTCGTACACACCCTCGACGCCCCGGACCACCTTCAGCACGTGGCCGAGGTGCTTCGGGTCGCCCATCTCGAACGAGAACCGGCTCACGGCCACGCGGTCGCGTGTGGTCGTGACCGACGCCGAGAGGATGTTGACCTTCTCGTCGGCCAGCACCTTGGTGACGTCCGACAGCAGCCGGTGCCGGTCGAGCGCCTCGACCTGGATGGCCACCAGGAACACCGACGAGGACGACGGCGCCCACTCCACCTCGACCAGCCGCTCGGGCTGAGTGCGCAGGTCCTCGGCGTTGGTGCAGTCCGTGCGGTGCACGCTCACGCCACCGCCGCGCGTGACGAACCCGAGGATCTCGTCGCCCGGCACCGGGGTGCAGCAACGGGCGAGTTTGGCCCACACGTCGCTGGCGCCCTTCACGATCACGCCGACGTCGTTGGACCCGCGCCGCCGCGAAACCGTGGACGGCGTGGCCCGCTCGGCGAGCTCCTCCTCCGCCTCGTCGACGCCACCGATGAGCGCCACCAGCCGCTGCACCACGTGCTTCGCGCTGGTGTGGCCCTCCCCCACGGCCGCGTACAGCGAGGAGATGTCGCCGTGGCGCAGCTCCTTGGCGACCGAGCCCATGGACTCCGCCGAGACGAGCCGCTGGATGGGCAGCCCGACCTTGCGGATCTCCTTGGTGATCGCTTCCTTGCCCGCGTCGATCGCCTCGTCGCGGCGCTCCTTCGCGAACCACTGGCGGATCTTCGCGCGCGCCTTCGGCGACCCGGCGAACTGCAGCCAGTCGCGGCTCGGACCGGCGTTTTCCGCCTTCGAAGTGAAGATCTCGACGTTCTCGCCGTTCTCCAGCTTGCGCTCGAGAGCCACGAGACGGCCGTTCACGCGGGCGCCGATGCAGCGGTGGCCTACCTCGGTGTGCACGGCGTACGCGAAGTCGACCGGCGTCGAGTCCGCCGGCAGCGTGATCACGTCGCCCTTCGGCGTGAACACGAAGATCTCGCGCGCGGCCAGCTCGTAGCGCAGCGACTCGAGGAAGTCACCCGGGTCCGCGGCCTCGCGCTGCCAGTCGAGCAGCTGGCGCATCCACGCGATCTCGTCGACGTCCATCGAGTTGGCAGCCCCATTACCACTGTGGGTGCCCTTGGTTTCCTTGTACCGCCAGTGCGCCGCGATGCCGTACTCCGCGGTGCGGTGCATTTCGTAGGTGCGGATCTGCACCTCGAGCGGCTTGCCGTCCGGGCCGATCACGGTGGTGTGCAGCGACTGGTACACGCCGAAGCGCGGCTGGGCGATGTAGTCCTTGAACCGCCCGGGCACCGGCTGCCACAGCGCGTGGACGACACCCATGGCGGCGTAGCAGTCGCGCACGTCCTCCACGAGGATCCGCACGCCCACCAGGTCGTGGATGTCGTCGAGGTCGCGCCCGCGCACGATCATCTTCTGGTGGATCGAGTAGTAGTGCTTCGGTCGGCCCTCGACCTTGGCGGTGATCCGCGACGACACGAGGTTGCCCGTGAGGTCGGCGATCACCTTGCGCAGGTACGTGTCACGCGAGGGCGCGCGGTCGGCGACCAGGCGCACGATCTCGTCGTACTTCTTCGGCTGCAGGATCGCGAACGCGAGGTCTTCGAGCTCCCACTTGACCGTCGCCATGCCGAGGCGGTGGGCCAGCGGGGCGAGCACCTCCAGCGTCTCGCGGGCCTTGCGGGCCTGCTTCTCCGGTGGGAGGAAGCGCATGGTGCGCATGTTGTGCAGCCGGTCGGCCAGCTTGATGACCAGCACCCGCGGGTCCTTCGCCATGGCGATGACCATCTTGCGGATCGTCTCGGCCTCGGCCGAAATACCGAGCTTGACCTTGTCCAGCTTGGTGACGCCGTCGACGAGCTCGCCGACCTTGTCGCCGAAGTCGGCCTTCAGCTGGTCGAGCGAGAAGCCCGTGTCCTCCACGGTGTCGTGCAGCAGCGCCGCGACGAGTGTGGTGGTGTCCATGCCCAGCTCGGCGAGGATCGTGGCCACGGCGAGCGGGTGCGTGATGTACGGGTCGCCGGACTTGCGCCGCTGGTCGCGGTGCAGCTCCTCGGCGACGTCGTAGGCGCGCTGCAGCAGCGCGAGGTCCGCATTGGGGTGCAGCTCGCGGTGGATGACGGCGAGCGGCTCGAGCACCTGCTTCACGGGCGCGGCCCGCTGGGCCGTGATCCGGCGGGCCAGACGGGCCCGCACCCGGCGGGTCGCCGACGGGTTGGGGGCGGCCCCGTTCGCCTTCGGCGGCGGCACCGACTGCGCACCGCGCGCACCGGAGCCATCCTTCGCGGGCACCGGCTTGGCGGGCACCGCGGCGTCGAGCTCTTGGCTCACCCGCACCTCCTGCTGCTCGTGCGGCCTTCGAAACCCCCAGGGTAGCCGCTCGGCCGCGTGGCCTCGCCGCCTACGTCCGATCGGCAGACGACGCGCCGCCGAGCACCGGCGGAACCACATTTTCTTCAACGCCGCACGAGCGTCCCGGCTTCCCGGCCGTTCGCGCTGGTGAAGACGGGTCAGACGACCTGCAGCGCCTCGACCCGCCGGCCCGCCAGCACGCCACGACCACCCAGCGCCGCGAGCTCCAGCACCACCGACACGCCGTCGACCACGGCGCCGGCGCCTTCGAGCAGCTTGACCGTCGCGGCGACCGTGCCGCCGGTGGCGAGAACGTCGTCGATCACGCCGACCCGCTGGCCGGGGCGCACGACGTCGGCCGGCAGCTCGACACTGGCGGTGCCGTATTCGAGGGAGTAGTCGACCCGGCCGGCCACCGACGGCAGCTTGCCGGGCTTGCGGATGAGCACCACGCCGAGGCCGCGGGCATACCCGACGGCCGCGGCGAGGAGGAACCCGCGAGCCTCGACGCCGGCCAGCAGCTCAACCCCGGGGCTGAGCGTGCCGGCCAGGGCGTCGACGACCGTGGCGAACCCGGGGCCGTCCGCGAAGAGCGGGCTCAGGTCGCGGAACAGCACGCCGGGCTCGGGAAAGTCCGGCACCTCGGCGATCAGGCCGAGGGCCTTCTCCAGCTCCATCCGGCTCAGCGCTTCCGCTTCGCCGACGACACGCCGCCACCGGTGCGGCGCGGCTTGTTCTGCTGGCGCGCCTTCGGGGTGCGGGCCGGAACGCCGGCGGCCGCGGCCATCGCCTTCTCCTTGCGGAGCTCGGCGGCCAGGGCGTCGTCGTCCGCCGCGTCGAAGTCCTCGCCCGCGGCCTCGCGAGCGGCGGCCTTGGCCCGACGGGCCGCGACGCGCTGTGCCTGCTGCTGGTACTGCGGCTCACGCATCTTGAGGTCGACCAGCAGCGGCGTCGCGAGTGCGACCGACGACAGCACGCCGACCAGCGTGCCCGTGAGCTGCACGAGCGCCAGGTCCTGCAGCGTGCCCGAGCCGAGCAGGATGTACCCGACGATGAGCAGGCCGAGGATCGGCAGCAGGGCGATGAACGCCGTGTTGAACGACCGCATCAGCGTCTGGTTCAGCGCCAGGTTCGCCGCCTCGGCGTACGTGCGGCGGGTGAGGCCGAGCAGGCCGCGCGTGTTCTCGCGGACCTTGTCGAAGACCACCACCGTGTCGTACAGCGAGAACCCGAGGATGGTCAGCAGGCCGATCACCGTCGCCGGCGTGACCTCGAAACCGACGAGCGAATACACGCCCGCCGTGACCACGATGTCGTGGATCAGCGAGATCAGCGCGGCCGCGGCCATCCGGGTGTCGAAGTAGATCGCCAGGAAGATCACCACGGCCACGAGGAAGACCGCGAGCGCGATCAGCGCCTGCCGCGAGATCTCGTCGCCCCACGACGCGCTCACCGCGCTGTCGCTGATGGCCTGCACGCTCGCCTGGTTGTTCGCCCCGATCGGCGCCCAGTCGGTGAACAGCTGCTGCTTCACCTTCGCGACCTTGTCGGCCGGCAGTGCCTCCGAGCGGATCTGGATGGTGGCCGCGTTGCCGGTGCCCACGCGCTGGGTCTCCGACGGCTGCTCGCCCAGCGCCTTGGTGAACGACTCGGCCGCCTGCGAAGTGCTGATGTCGCCGCGCGCGCCGTGCGCGGGCAGCTGGATCTGCGTGCCGCCCTCGAACTCGATGCCGACGTTGAAGCCGCGGATGAACATCGAGCCGATGCAGACGAGCACCAGCGCCGCGAAGAAGATGTACCAGCGCTTGCGCTTGCCGATGATGTCGAACGCGCCCGTGCCGACGTAGAGCCGGTGGAAGACGCTTTCCTTCTTGCCGGACGGGGTGGCCTTGCCGGCGCCCGATTCGGCGTCCGTGCCCAGGTCTTCGACGCCCACGTCAGGCCTCCTTCACGTTCGTGCGGCCGACGGCGGGACGAGACGCCCTGCGTTCCGAGGCCAGGCGCTGGACGGCACCGAGGCCGAGGTTGCGGGGGTTGGACAGGAACGCCGACTTCGACGTGGACACCATCGCCACCACAGGGTGCGTCACGAGGTAGACCACCACGAGGTCGAGCACCGTCGACATGCCGAGGGTGAACGCGAAGCCCTGCACGTCGCCGACCGCGATCACGTACAGGATCGCCGCGGCGAGGAAGCTCACCGCGTCGGACGCCAGGATCGTGCGCCGGGCGCGGGCCCAGCCGCGCGGAACCGCGGACCGGAACGTCCGCCCTTCCCGGATCTCGTCCTTGAGCCGTTCGAAGTAGATGACGAACGAGTCCGCCGTGATGCCGATGGCGATGATCAGGCCGGCGATGCCGGCAAGGTCGAGCGTGTACCCGATCCACCGGCCGAGCAGCACCAGCACCGCGTAGACCAGCAGGCCGGACAGCGCCAGCGACAGGATCGTGAGGATGCCGAGCAGGCGGTAGTAGATCAGGCAGTAGATGAAGACCACGATCAGGCCGATCGCGCCGGCGAGCAGGCCCGCCTGCAGCGACGCGGAACCGAGCGTCGCCGACACCGTGGTGGCGTCGGACGAGTCGAACGAGAGCGGCAGCGAGCCGTACTTCAGGACGTCGGCGAGGTTCTTCGCGGTCGCCTGCGTGAACTGCCCGGTGATCTGCGTGTTGCCGCCGAGGATGGCGCCCTGGATGGTCGGCGCGGACACGACCTGGGTGTCGAGCACGAACGCGGCCTGCTGGCCGACGTTGGCCGCGGTGAAGTCACCCCAGGTCTTGCTGCCGGTGCCGTTGAACGTCAGGTCGACGATCCACTGGCCGCGCTGCTGGTCGTAGCCCGAGTTCGCGCCGGAGATCTCGGTGCCGGGCAGGAACTGCGGGCCGAGCACGTACTTCGTCGCGTCCTGGTCACCACAGGCGACCAGCGGCTTGTCCGAGAGGTCGTTGCCCTCGAGCGGGTCGGCGACGTTCGGCGCGCAGGTGAGCGAGGCCAGCGCGGCCTGCTGCGCGGCCTGCGCCTTCGCCTGGTCGTCCGAAGCCAGGTCGGGGTTCTGCCGGATCTCCTGCGCCTGCTGGATCGGCGTCTTCGCCTGGCCACCGGCCGCCGGCGTGTTCGAGGCCGGCGGAGCCGACGGCGTGGTGCTCGGCGGCTGCTGGGCCGGGGCACCGGCCGCGCCACCGCCGCCGTTCGGCGTGCTCGACGGCGCGCCGGTGGCGGACGGCGGGGCCGAGGGCGCACCGGAAGACGGCGGCGGCGACGGGGTGCCCGAAGCCGGCGGGGCGGCCGGGTTGCCCGAGGCGGGCGGCGCGGCCGGGGCGTTCGGCTGCGAGGTGATGACCTTGCGGAAGCCGAGCTTCGCGGTCTGGCCGAGGGACTTCGCCTGGTCACCCTGCGCGCCCGGGACCGTGATGACGACGTTGTTGCCGTCGAGCACGACCTCCGTGCCGGCGACACCGATGCCGTTCACGCGCTGTTCGATGATCTGGCGCGCCTGGTTCAGCGAGTCTCGCGTGGGCTGGCCGCCGTCCGGCGTCCGCGCGGTGAGCGTGACCCGGGTGCCGCCCTGCAGGTCGATGCCGAGCTTCGGCGTGGCCTTGCCGCTGCCGGTGAAGAACACCAGGGCGTAAAGCACGACCACGATCAGGGCGAAGAAGGCGAGATAGCGTCCCGGGCGGAGATGCCCGGCCGATGGTGCCACGGTGCTTCGGTCTCCTCGGACTGGGTGGACCCCAACTGGTTTGGTGAGCGAGCCGGGACGGTGCTCCCGGCACGCTGCTGGGCATGACTATGGCGGCGGACACGCACGCAGCACCGAGACAGTACTCGGTGCTGCGTGAGCCCTGCGTTCGCCCGTACCGACTTTCGTCGGCTACGCGCGTGTCACTGCCCGGGGAAGAAGCAGGTCACTTCTTGCCGTGCTCCAGCGGGGGCGCGATCTGCGCACCGGACTTCTCGCCCTCGTCCTCGATGGACTCCTGGGCGGGCGCCTCGGCGGTGGTCGAAGCCACGCCGCCGACGGTGTCGTCGGAGTCCGACTCCACCTCGGTCTCGTCGGTCTCGACGGCCGGCTGCACCTTCTCGCGGACCGCGATTCGCAGCCACGTGGTGACGACGCCCGGGGCGATCTCGATGTCGATCGTGTCGTCGCCGGAAGCGTCGGCGACGGTGCCGTAGAGGCCCGAGGTGGTCATCACGCGGTCGCCGGGGGCGATGCTCTTCTGCAGGTCCTGCTGGGCTGCCTGCTGCTTCTTCTGCTTGCGGGTACCGAGGACGAGCGGCACGGCCACCACGACCAGCAGCAGCAACGGCAGCAGTAAGTTGTTCATGACTCTCCATTCGACGGACGTCACGTCGTCGGTGCTTACGTCCGGTTTTGACGGATGTGCTGTCTTCGAGTGTGCCAGGTGCTCGCGAAATCGCCAGCACCCACCGTCCGTTGCGCTCCCGCCGGCCGGTGTCCGACGTCCCCGTCAGCCCTGGTCGAACAACGAGGGACCGCCCTGGTCCGGCCGCCCTGCCTCAGGCGGCGGCACCAGGCCGAGGTGCTCCCACGCGGCCGCGGTCGCGACCCGGCCACGCGGAGTGCGGGCGAGCATACCCGCGCGGACCAGGTAGGGCTCGCACACCTCTTCCACCGTGGTCGCCTCCTCACCGACGGCGACGGCGAGTGTCGAGATGCCGACCGGTCCCCCGCCGAACGAGCGGGTCAGCGCGCTGAGCACGGCCCGGTCCAGCCGGTCGAGGCCCAGTTCGTCCACGTCGTAGACCTTCAGCGCCGCCCGGGCGACGTCAATGGTCACGTTGCCGTCGGCGCGGACCTCCGCGTAGTCGCGGACGCGGCGCAGCAGGCGGTTCGCGATCCGGGGCGTGCCGCGGGAGCGGCGGGCGATCTCCGAACAGCCGTCACGGTCGATGGGGATGTCGAGGATCGTCGCGGCGCGGCGCACGACGAGCTCCAGCTCCGCGTCGGTGTAGAACTCCATCTGGCCGGTGAAGCCGAAGCGGTCGCGCAGCGGCCCGGTAAGCGAGCCCGACCGTGTGGTGGCCCCGACCAGCGTGAACGGCGCGATCTCGAGCGGGATGCTCGTGGCGCCCGGCCCCTTGCCGACCACGACGTCGACGCGGAAGTCCTCCATCGCGAGGTACAGCATCTCCTCGGCCGGCCGGGCGATGCGGTGGATCTCGTCGATGAACAGCACGTCGCCGGGCGCGAGGTTCGACAGCATCGCGGCCAGGTCGCCCGCGCGTTCCAGCGCCGGACCGGACGTGATGCGGATGGCCGCGCCGAGCTCCGCGGCCACGATCATCGCCATGCTCGTCTTGCCGAGCCCCGGTGGACCGGACAGCAGCACGTGGTCGGGCGGCACCCCACGGCGGCGGGCGCTCTCGAGCACCAGCTCCAGCTGCTCACGCACGCGGGGCTGGCCCACGAACTCGTCGAGCTTGCGCGGCCGTAGGGTCGTCTCGACCTCGCGTTCGCCGTTCTGCGAGAGAGCGGAGAGTGTCTCGTCGTCCGCTTCGAACTCCGTCACTTCGTGGTCCATCGGCTACCGCTTGCGCCCGAGGGTGGCCAGCGCCGAGCGCAGCACCGTGGCGGTGGTGTGCCCGTCGCCCTCGGCCAGCACGCGGTCCACCGCCTGCTCTGCCTGCTTGGCTGGGAAACCCAGTCCTGCCAACGCTTCCACGACCTCGGCGCGCAGCGCGCCGGGCGCGGACACGGCCGGCACCTCGCCGGTGCCGGCGAGCGCGGTGACCTTGTCGCGCAGTTCGAGGCTGAGCCGTTCGGCGCCCTTGCGGCCGATGCCGGGCACCTGCGTGAGGACGGTGATGTTGCCTTCGACGAGCGCGGCGCGCAGCTTGTCGGGCTCCAGCACGGCGAGCGTGGCGAGCGCGAGCCGCGGTCCGATGCCCGACACGGTCTGCAGCAGGCCGAACAGCTCGCGCGCGTCGTCGTCGGCGAACCCGAACAGGGTCAGCGAGTCCTCGCGCACGACCAGCGCGGTGTGCAGCCGCACCTGCTCGCCGCGGCGCAGCGTCGCGAGCGTCGCCGGGGTGGCCTGGACGGCGAAGCCCATGCCGCCGACCTCGACCACGACGTGGTCCAGGCCGACGGACAGCACTTCACCGCGTACGGAGGAGATCATCGGGGTGCTCCAGTGTCGTCCAGCTTGCTCGGGGTCCGGCGGGCCGCGCGCCGCACCGGGGTCCGGGTGGCCGCGCCCGCCTGTTTCGCGGCGGCCGCCAGCTTGGCCTTGTGCGCGCGGGCCAGCTCGGCCGCGCGCGCCTCGGCCTCGGCGAGGCGGACCCGCATCGGCTCGCGCCAGAGGTGGCAGATGGCCAGCGCCAGCGCGTCGGCGGCGTCGGCGGGGTGCGGCTTCACCTCGAGGTTGAGCAGGCGCATCACCATACCGGTGACCTGCGCCTTGTCCGCGCGGCCCGACCCGGTGACCGCGGCCTTGACCTCGCTCGGGGTGTGGAACACGACCGGCAGCCCGCGCCGGGCCGCGGCCAGCGCGACGACGCCGCCCGCCTGCGCGGTGCCCATGGCGGTGCGGACGTTGTGCTGCGCGAACACGCGCTCGACGGCGATCGCCTCGGGCTTGTAGCGGTCCAGCCAGACCTCGACCTCGTCGGCGATGCCGAGGAGCCGGTGGGCGAGATCGTCCTCCGGCGGGGTGCGCACGACACCGACGGCCACCGCGCGGACGACCCGGCCCTTGCCACCGTCGACCACGCCGAGACCGCACCTGGTCAGACCGGGGTCGACCCCGAGCACCCGCACACCTTCTCCTTCGCCCGCACGAACATCCGTTCGACGTGCAGGCTACTGGGCCGGGGCCCGGCAGGATGGGCGCCATGCCGCAGCCACCGGAATTCATCCGCCACCTGGGTCTGTCGCCGCTGCCCGTCGAAGGCGGCCTCTTCGCGCAGAGCTGGCGTTCCGAAGAGGGGTCCGCGATCTACTACCTGCTGGTGGCGCCGCAGTTCTCGGCGCCACACCGGCTGGATCGCGTCGAAATCTTCGTCCACCACGCCGGGGCGCCGGCACGGATGCTGCTCCTGCACCCGGACGGCGCGGTGACGCGGCCGGTGCTGGGCACCGACGTCGCGGCTGGCGAACGGCCGCAGGTCGTGGTGCCCGCCGGGACCTGGCAGGCGACGGTACCGCTGGGCGAGTGGTCTCTGCTCGGCACCGTGGTGGTGCCGCCCTACACCGACGACTGCGTGGAGTTCGCCGACATCGAGACGCTCGCCGCGCGGTTTCCCGCCGCAGCAGCGGATCTCAGGGCCTTGCCGCGGTGATCAGGCGCCGTCGATGATCAGGCGCCGGTGATCAGGGCCCGTCGACGCCCGGGGTCCAGCTCTCGGGCACACCGCTTTCGGTGAGCACCGGCTGCCACTCGGAGAAGCCCTCGGGAGCCGTGTCCTGCCAGGGGAAGTGCCCGTCGGCCGTGGCGACGACGAGCTGCAGCGCCGGGAAGTCGCCGTCGGGGTAGACGAGGAACGCCGACCCGAAGTACTCCGGGTAGTGGCCTTTGGCGACGCGTTCGAAAACGACGGCGCTGCCCTGGAAGAAGTCGTCGTAGCGTTTGCCGACCTCGAAGATCTCGCCGTTGGCCGCGCGGTCGACGTACGCGTCGAGCAGGATCGGGCCCAGGTCGCCGGGCAGGCCGACGACCACGACTTCCGGCACGTTGTGCAGCGCCCACGCGCAGGCGGTGAAGCAGAAGCCTGCGCCCTGATCGTCCTGCGGGACCGCGATGACCGCGTTGCCCCGTTCCTTCGCCTGAGATTCGATCCAGTCGATCAGGCGCTGCTCTTCGGCGGTGAGGGCTGAGGTCGTCACGGCGGTCATTGTGCCGCACCCGCGCGGCTGAGCCCAGTACCGGCGCGGGGCAATTTTCCCGGCCGTTTTCCCGGACGCCGCAAGGGATCCGACTACTCGCGAGTTCGCCTGTGATCAGTCGGCCCCGGCCGGGCGCGGGTGGTCCCGTGCCCGACCGGGGCCGGTCGAGAAGTGATCAAGCCGCTCGTGCCGGCACCCAAAACCCGTGCCGGAGCGGCGAAATCGGCCGTCAGTCGACGGACGCCATGACCTCATCAGAGACATGGAATTCGACGCAGCGCGTACACGCTCTGCGCCTCACCACTATCAGTCGACGGACGCCATGACCTCGTCGGACACATCGAAATTCGCGTACACGTTCTGCACGTCGTCGCAGTCCTCGAGCGCGTCGATCAGCTTGAAGACCTTCCTCGCGCCGTCGACGTCCAGCGGCACCGAGACCGTCGGGAGGAACGTGAGCTCCGCCGACTCGTACTCGAACCCGGCCTCCTGCAGCGCCTTGCGCACTGGCACCAGGTCTCCGCCCTCGGAGACGATCTCGAAGCTCTCGTCGAGGTCGTTGACCTCCTCGGCGCCCGCGTCGAGCACGGCCATGAGCACGTCGTCCTCGCTCGCCTCGCCCTTGGGCATGATCACGACGCCCTTGCGGTTGAACATGTAGGCGACGGAGCCCGGGTCGGCCAGCGAGCCGTTGTTGCGCGTGAGCGCGGTCCGGACCTCCATGGCGGCGCGGTTCTTGTTGTCGGTGAGGCACTCGATCAGCACCGCCACGCCGTTGGGCCCGTAGCCCTCGTACGTGATGTTCTGCCAGTCGGCGCCGCCGGCCTCTTCACCGCCGCCGCGCTTGCGCGCGCGCTCGATGTTGTCCTGCGGGACCGAGTTCTTCTTCGCCTTCTGGATGGCGTCGTAGAGCGTGGGGTTGCCGTCGGGGTCCCCACCGCCGGTGCCGGTCCGGGCGGCCACCTCGATGTTCTTGATCAGCCGGGCGAAGAGCTTGCCACGCTTCGCGTCGAGGTTGGCCTTCTTGTGCTTCGTCGTGGCCCACTTGGAGTGGCCGCTCATCTTTCCTCCATTTGTTCCGCGTACCCCCGACTCGCGTCGCGCGCACGCCGCAATCCCTGCTCAGGCTTCTCGCACGAGCTCGACGAACAACCGGTGCACCCGCTCGTCCCCGGTGATCTCCGGGTGGAACGCCGTGGCCAGCACCGACCCCTGCCGGACGGCGACGATCCTAGCCTCGGGCTCGCCGACCGCGGGATCTTCGGGCACCGAGTCTCCCGGCACGAGCGCCGCCGGGACGGTGGCCAGCACCTCGACGCCCGCCCCCGCCTTCTCGACCCACGGGGCCCGGATGAAGACCGCGTGCACGGGCCCGCCTTCGACACCCGCGAAGTCGAGGTCCACCTCGAACGAGTCGACCTGCCTGCCGAACGCGTTGCGCCGGACGACCACGTCGAGCCCGCCGAGCTGCTGCTGGTCCGGGCGCCCGTCGAGCGCCTGGCGCGCCAGCAGGATCAACCCGGCGCACGAGCCGAAGGCGGGCATCCCGTCCGCGATCCGCGCCCGCAGCGGCTCGAGCAGCTCGAAGCTCTCCAGCAGCCGCGACATGGTGGTGGACTCCCCGCCGGGGAGCACCAGGCCGTCCACTTCGGACAGCTCCGCCTCTCGGCGCACGGGCACGGCGTGCGCGCCCGCGCGCTCCAGCATCGCGACGTGCTCGCGCACGGCGCCCTGCAGGGCGAGCACACCGACTGTCGGCCGTGCTCCCGAAGCTGTCGCCACCCGACCTCCCGAAAGACGTTCTGCTCAGCTTAGGGGGACGCCTCGCGGGCCTTCCGGCCAGGTCAGCGGGCGGTCGGCCGGCTGTCACCCACCCGAGGGACCGGGCCGGCCACCGGACTCCGGCGCCGACGAGTGGCCTTCCCGAAACGTCGCCAAGTGGCCACCTCGAGGGGGATCTTGCCGGAGCTCACGACACCCACCGGCCGGACAGCACCGGGAATCCGCGAAGCGACCCCCATCCGTACGTCCAGGATACCCCGTCGGCACCAGCGCAGGTCAGGGTCGATCCGGCGGCACGTGACGCGGCCGACACCGCCCCGCGGCGACCGGATCCGCAGGTGGTGGCCACTCGAAAAGTGGACTGCCGAGATAGCCGGGCACTGGCCTGGTTCACCGGTCCACCACACCCCTACGCTCGAAGGCGCAGGAGTCCGTCCCGAGAAAGGCCCCCGAGGTGTCCGAGCAGCAGACCACCCCCGAACCCCAGTCCGTCACCGGCACCGCCAAGGTCAAGCGCGGCATGGCGGAGATGCTCAAGGGCGGCGTGATCATGGACGTAGTCACCGCCGAGCAGGCGAAGATCGCCGAGGACGCCGGCGCGGTCGCGGTCATGGCGCTCGAGCGCGTGCCCGCCGACATCCGCGCCCAGGGCGGCGTCGCGCGCATGAGCGACCCGGACCTGATCGACGGCATCATCGAGACCGTCTCGATCCCGGTCATGGCGAAGGCCCGCATCGGCCACTTCGTCGAGGCGCAGGTGCTGCAGTCGCTCGGCGTCGACTACATCGACGAGTCCGAGGTGCTCACGCCCGCCGACTACGCCAACCACATCGACAAGTGGGCCTTCACCGTGCCCTTCGTCTGCGGCGCGACCAATCTGGGCGAAGCGCTGCGCCGCATCACCGAGGGCGCGGCGATGATCCGCTCCAAGGGCGAGGCCGGCACCGGTGACGTCTCCAACGCCACGACCCACATGCGCCAGATCCGCGCCGAGATCCGCAAGCTGTCGTCGCTGCCCGAGGACGAGCTGTTCGTCGCGGCGAAGGAGCTGCAGGCACCGTACGAGCTGGTCAAGGAGGTCGCGCAGAACGGCAAGCTGCCGGTGGTGCTCTTCACCGCGGGCGGCATCGCGACCCCGGCCGACGCGGCGATGATGATGCAGCTCGGCGCCGAGGGCGTGTTCGTGGGCTCGGGCATCTTCAAGTCCGGCAACCCCGCGCAGCGCGCCGAGGCCATCGTCAAGGCGACGACGTTCTACGACGACCCCGACGTGCTGGCCAAGGTCTCGCGCGGCCTCGGCGAGGCGATGGTGGGCATCAACGTCGAGGAGCTGGCGGAGCCGCACCGGCTCGCCGAGCGCGGCTGGTAAGCCCCCGGGTTTTTCACCACCGGTTTTTCACGAGTACTGCTTTCACGAGTACTCGGAGATCTCCACCCCGAACGTGCCGGGCTCCAACGCCTCGAAGATGTGCGGCACGTCCCCGGGGTAGCAGATGTAGTCGCCGGGCAGCAGCTCGACCGGGTCGTCGCGCACGCCGACGCGGGCTCGTCCGGCGCAGATCACGATGTGCTCGACCACGCCGTTCATGTGCGGGTCCGACCTGCGCGGAGTGCCCGGCTCCGCGCGGATCACGTACATGTCCCGGCGCGCCGAGGGCGGGCACGCGGACAGCAGCGTGCACGCGTAGTCGGCGTGCTCGGCGAACACCGTCGGCCCCTTGCCCGCGCGGATCACGCGGACCTGGGGCCGTTCGGGTTCCACGAGCCGGGAGAACGGCACGTCGAGCGCCACTCCGAGGGCCCACAGCGTCTCCACGCTCGGGTTGCCCGAGCCGGATTCCAGCTGCGACAGCGTCGACTTCGCCAGGCCGGCGCGGCGCGCGACCTCGGTGAGCGACAGGCCCGCGCGGGTGCGCTCGCGGCGCAGCGACGCGGCGATGATCTCCAGCGGCGCGCCGGTGGTCTCCTGAGACATCCGTGTTCGCTCCATCAGTCTTTCCGTTCGCCTTGACGAACACCCGGTCTTGTGTTCAGCATAAAGCACTATGCGTTCGATTTGGCGAACACTCGACCGGGAGCTGACCCGGGACATCGCGCTCGTCTGCGTGGCCGACGGCCTCGTGGGCGTCTCCTACGGCGCCATCGCGGTGAGCTCGGGCTTCCCGCTGTGGGCTCCGATGCTGCTGTCGCTGCTGGTCTTCGCGGGCGCGTCGCAGTTCATGCTGGTGGGCATCATCGCCGGCGGCGGCAACCCGCTGGCCGCGGTGGTCGCGGGCCTGCTGGTGAACGCGCGGCACCTGCCGTTCGGCTTCGCGATCGGCGACGTCTTCGGCTCGAAGTGGGCCGCCCGCATCGCCGGCAGCCACCTGATGATCGACGAGTCTGTGGCCTTCGCCCTGGCCCAGCGCGATTCCGGGCGCCGCCGCGCCGCCTACTGGGCGTGCGGCGCGGGCCTGTTCGTCGCGTGGAACGCCGGCTGCGTCGCGGGCGCCTTCGCCGGCACCGCGATCAGCGACACCGCCGCCTTCGGCCTGGACGCCGCGTTCCCGGCCGTGCTGCTGGCCCTCGTGCTGCCGTCGTTGCGCGACCGCGCCACCCGGCTGCCCGTCGCCGTGGGCGTGGTGGTCGCCCTGGTGGCGACCCCGTTCCTGCCCGCAGGTCTCCCGGTGCTGCTGGCACTGGCCGGCGTGCTCGTCGGCGTCGCGGCCAAGGAACCGAAGACGCTGGAAGGAGCCCACTGATGGACGGCGTCGAGCTCCTGATCGCCACCGCGGTCCTCGCGGCAGGCACGTTCGCCTTCCGCTTCGCCGGGCCGGTGCTGCGCACGCGCGTGCGCCTCTCCCCTCGCGCCCAGCGGCTCATGGCGCTGTCCGCCGTCGTCCTGCTGGCCGCGTTGGTCGCGACAAGCGCGCTGATGGACGGGCATGCGTTCGCCGGCGCCGCCCGGCCGGCCGGGGTACTGGTCGGCGGCGTGTTGGCTTGGCGCAAAGCCCCGTTCGTGGCCGTGGTCGTGGCCGCCGCGGCGACGGCGGCGCTGCTGCGGCTGGCCGGAGTCCCCTGACGCTCAGTCGTCGGCCGCGGTGACCACGGCGTCGGCGGCGACCGTGCGCGAGTGGACGCCGTCGGGAGCCGTGGCGACCAAGCCGGCGGTGCGCAGGAGCTGGAGGTGCTTCGCGACAACGCCCTGCTTCAGGCCCGTGCGGCGCGCCAGCTCGCCGACGTCCGCCGGCGTGGTCAGTGAGGTGAGGAGCGTGCTGCGGCTGCGGCCGAGCACCCCGCGCAGGGCCGCCGACGACGCGGTACCGCCGGATTCCCACAGGCCGGCGACGCCGCGGGCCGGATAGCGCAGCACGGGCTGCCGGCCCGCGTGGGTCCGGGAGATCACGCGCGGCCAGACGAACACCGACGGCGCCAGCACGAGCCCGTGGCCGTGCGGCGCGCCCGTGCCGGGGACGTGGCGCTGCGCGACGATCAGCGCGCCCTCGGCCCAGTGGACGGCGGGCGCCAGGTCGCGGAACAGGTCCTCCGCCGCACCGGCGGCGAGCAGGCGCGAACGGTGCAGCACGTCGCCTTCCAGCAGTGCCCGCATGCGCGGCCACGCGGGCGCCAGCGCCACCGCCCAGTACCGCTCCATCAGGCCCGCGAGCCGGTCGAGCCCCGCCTCCGGATCGCGGTGCAAGCGCGTCAGCGCGCCCGAGCGCGGCGGGTCCATCGCCTCCAGCTCGCGTCGAACCGCGCGCGGGGCGACGTCGCGCAGGTCCGCGAGCTCGTCGGCCAGCTGTGGCACGGGCGAAGCCGGCGTCGGCGTGAGGAACCGCGGCACCGAGCGGCCGGCGACGAGATCGGCGAGCGGCGTGACGTCGATGCCCGCGTCGGCCAGCGCGCCCGACGCCTTGCGCACCCACGGCAGGTGCAGCGCGTGCTCCCCCGGACGCGCCAGCACCCGGACGCTCGCCACGATTTCCCACAACGGGGAGAACGCGAGCCTCGTTCGCGCCAATTCGTCCACCGACCACGCCAGCTCCAGCACGTTCCTCCTCCTCGAAAACGGGAATCGGAGAAGTGTAAAACAATCCGTTGTGGACAGTCAGGCCGGGGTAACCCCTTGCGGGAAGGCGAACACGCAGTCCGGGTCGTATCGGCGGGCGAGAGCGCGCAGCCGGGGCAGGTTTCCTGCCGTAATAGGCCTGACCCCAGTCGGGCATTTCCGGATCGAGGTAGTTGACGTAACCGGTTGTGCCGAATTCCGGCCCGAGCCCGTCGCGAATTCGCCCGATCGCTCGCCTTGCCGCGGTTTCGGTCGCGTGCTCCAGCCCGTGGGTGAACTGGAAGCTCGCGAGCGCCCGGCGGTGCGGGAAAGCCGAGTCGCCGCGCGCGATCGCGCCGCCGCCACCGTCCACGATCGTGTAAGAATCCGGGTCCTCGCTCAGCAGCTCGAGCACCGCGGTCGGATCCTTGGCCGGGCGCATCAGCATCCGCGAGGTCGCCACGTACGCCCCGGTCCCGATCTTGCCGGTGCCGCCGCCCCAGCCGGGGCCGCACGCCGAACCCGCGAGGTCCGTGCACCCGGCGAAGTACCGCATCGCGCCGAGGAAATCGGTCTCCGGCTCCTCACGCTTCAGCGGCACGGCGCCCACCCGGCGGACGAAGTCGTCGAGGATCGGCTTCAGCCGGGTGCGCGGACCTGCGAAGCAGCCGCCGAAGTTGGCCGCCGTGGCGCCGAGCCCGAGGTCGGACCAGAGCTCGTCGGGCATCCGCGGCTGCCAGTCCTGCCACTCGGCGAACAGCGTCGCGGCCGTCTCGGGCGGGAACTGCAGGTCGAACGACGAGAGGTCGGGCGCTTCGGCGGTCCGGAAGGTGAACGACGTGACGATGCCGAAGTTGCCGCCCCCGCCGCCGCGCAACGCCCAGAACAGGTCCGCGTGCTGATGCGCCGACACCGTGCGCGCCACGCCGTCCGCCGTCACGACCCGCGCCGACTCGAGCTGGTCGCACGTGAGCCCGAGCTTGCGGCCCAGCACGCCGACTCCCCCACCGAGCGTCAGCCCGGCAATGCCGACGGTCGGGCACGTGCCCGCCGCCAGCGCCCGCCCGGCCGAACCGAGCGCCTGATACACCGGCCCCAGCCGCGCGCCCGCACCCACCACGGCCCGTCCGTGGCCGAGGACGCGGATCCCGTCGAGCCGCCCCACGTCCACCACCAGGCCACCGTCCACAGTGGAGTACCCGACGTAGCTGTGCCCGCCCGCGCGCGCGGCCACTGGGATGCCGTGCTGCGCGGCGAAGTCCACGCACGCCTGCACGTCCGCCTCGCTCACACAGCCGGCGATCGCCGCCGGATGGTGGTCGTACAACGTGAAATAGCCGTGGCGGGCGGCCTCGTACCCCGCGTCGCCGGGCACCAGCAACGCCCCCGAAAGCCGCCGCCGAAGGGCCGCCCACCGGTCCGGCGACGTGTCCGGAGTGGTGGCTCCCAGGCCCGCCGCCACCGGTACCGCCGCCCCGGACACCCACAGGAACGTGCGCCTGCTGATCGTCATCCCGCTCCCCCCTACCCGGCCCGAGGCCGGAACCCACCGGGGAGCAAACGCGTGGTCCCCCCGGCCCTGCCTTGCCCTGCCCAGGGTAGCGGGTGTGTGATCGAGGACACATCGCGTACACCAGCCGTTCGCCGAGGAGTCGCTATGGCCGACAAACAGAGCAGGAGTACCGACACCGGGGCCGCCGTCGCTGTGGCCGACCCCGCCCGGGTGCGCAACGTCGTACTGGTCGGGCCTTCGGGCTCCGGGAAGACCACGCTCACCGAGGCGTTGCTCGCGGCGTCGGGCACCGTCCCACGCGCCGGCTCGGTCGTCGAGGGCACCACGGTGTGCGACCACGACCCGGCCGCACAGCGCCAGCAGCGTTCCGTCGGGTTGTCGGTGGCGCCGGTGCTGCACCAGGACCACAAGATCAACCTGATCGACACGCCGGGGTACGCCGATTTCGTGGGTGAGCTGCGTGCCGGGCTGCGCGCCGCCGACGCCGCGCTGTTCGTGGTGTGCGCGGCCGAAGGCGTCGACGCCGCGACGGTCGCCGTGTGGGAGGAGTGCGCGTCGGTCGGGATGCCCCGGGCCGTGATCGTCTCCCGCCTCGACCACCACCGGGCCGACGCGCTCGCGGAGATCGCCGCCTGCCAGGCCGCGTTCGGCGCGGGCGTGCTGCCGCTCTACCTGCCGGCCCGCGATGGACTGGTCGGCCTCATCACCCAGCGCTACTTCGACTACTCGGCCGGCTACCCGCCGCGGATCGGCGAGCCCGACCCGGCCGACCTCGCCGGGCTCGAAGACGCCCGCAACGCGCTCATCGAGGGCATCATCGCCGAGAGCGAGGACGAGACCCTCATGGAGCGCTACCTCGGCGGCGAGGAGATCTCCGAGGACACGCTCATCGCCGATCTCGAGACGGCGGTGGCGCGCGGGTCGTTCCACCCCGTCATCCCCGTGTGCGCCACCAGCGGCATCGGGCTCGCGGAGGTGCTCGACGGGATCGTGCGCGCGTTCCCGTCACCGCTGGAGCACGCCCTGCCGGGCGTCACGACGCCCGACGGCGGCGCGCACGGTGATCTGACGGCCGACCCCGCCGGACCGCTCGCGGCGGAGGTCGTGCGCACGGCCGTGG
Source organism: Amycolatopsis sp. NPDC005232 (assembly GCF_040607795.1). Lineage (NCBI taxonomy): Bacteria > Bacillati > Actinomycetota > Actinomycetes > Pseudonocardiales > Pseudonocardiaceae > Amycolatopsis > Amycolatopsis sp. NPDC005232. The sequence continues at coordinate 166,274 of NZ_JBEXHL010000018.1, forward strand.
ACTCCTACGTCGGCCGCGTGTCGCTCGTCCGGGTGTTCTCGGGGACGCTGCGGCCAGAGAACGCGGTGCACGTGTCCGGCCACGGCCTCGCCGAGCGCGGGCACGAGGACCACGACGCCGACGAACGCGTGGCGCACCTGTACTCGCCGCTCGGCTCCGCGCTGCGCGAAGTCCCCTACTGCGTGGCGGGCGATCTGTGCGCGCTGACCAAGGTCGGCTCGGCGGAAACGGGCGACACCGTCTCGTCGCCGGACGACCCGCTGGTGATGAAACCCTGGCGCATGCCCGAGCCGCTCCTGCCGGTCGCCATCATCGCGAAGACCCGCAGCGACGAGGACACGCTCTCGCGCAACCTGTCGCGCCTCGTGGCCGGCGACCCGACGCTGCGGCTCGACCGCAACGCCGAGACCGGTCAGCTCGTGCTCTGGTGCATGGGCGAGGCGCACGCCGACGTCGTCCTGTCCCGGCTGCGCGCCGGCGGCGCCGACGTGGACACCGAACCGGTGCGCATCAGCCTGCGCGCCACGTTCGGCAAACCCGCCCGCGGCCACGGCCGTCACGTGAAGCAGTCCGGCGGCCACGGCCAGTTCGCCGTGTGTGACATCGAAGTGGAACCGTTGCCGCGCGGCAGCGGTTTCGAGTTCGTGGACAAGGTCGTCGGCGGCTCGGTGCCGCACCACTTCATCCCGAGCGTGGAGAAGGGCGTCCGCGCGCAGCTCAAGCGCGGGCTCGTCGACCGGCACCCGGTCGTCGACGTGCGCGTGACGCTCCTCGACGGCAAGGCCCACAGCGTCGACTCGTCGGACGCGGCGTTCCAGACCGCCGGCGCACTCGCCCTGCGGGAAGCCGCGGCCGCCAGCCGGATCACGTTGCTGGAACCCCTGGACACCGTCGCCGTCACGCTCCCGGACGAGCACCTGGGCACCGTCCTCGGCGACCTGTCGTCCCGCCGCGGGCGGGTCCTCGGCACCGAGTCGGGTGAGGGCGGCCGGACGGTCATCAACGCCGAGGTGCCCGCCGCGGAACTCCTGCGGTACGCGATCGACCTGCGTTCGCTGACGTCGGGCACGGCCACGTTCACCCGCGTCCACGCGCGGTTCGAACCACTGCCGGAAGGGGCGGTGCCTCTGTGAGCGCAGTGCCCGTCTGACCGCGGAGGCTCAGAACTCGAAGCCGCCCGGCTTGTCGTTGCGGTCGGCGATGAGGCCGGCCAGCACGGCGATGGCGATCTCGGCCGGCTTGCGCGAGCCGATGTTCAGCCCCACCGGGCGGTGCACCCGCGCGATGTCCGGCGCCGGCACGCCCAGAGCCGTCAGCGCCGACACGTGCGGCCCTTCGTGACGCGGGTTGCCCAGCACGCCGACCCAGCGGGAGTCCTGCGCGAGCGCGTCGCGCAACACCGGGCCCAGCTCGGTGCGGTGGTGGTCGGTCACCACGACGTCCGCGGTCTTGTCGAGCGCCGGCATCGCGGTGCGGATGTCGCACGCGGTCCGCACGTCGGTGGCGCGCGCGGCGTCCGGCTCGAACAGCACGGTGTGGTAGCCCAGGTCGGCGGCGTAGCTCAGCAGGTACCGGGCCACCGGCGACGCGAACACGACGACCAGGGTCCGCGCGTCGGGGTTCGCTTCGGGAGCGCCGTGGGCGACGGCGCAGGCATCCGGTTCGACGGTCATGCACCTCAGTCTGCCACCGTCACCCCGAATTCCCGTCACACCTCGGGTTCGGCGAACTCGAAGTACTCCGGCAGCGGGGCCGTCCCGGCGAGCTTGAAGTACCGCACTTTCCGCCGGCGCCGCAGCGCGAGGGTGTCGCGCACGGCGTCGTTGTGCACGCGGCGGGCGATGACCACCCGGTGCTCGGCGTCGGTGAGCTCCTCGGCCAGCACCAGTGGCAGCGCCGTCCGGTCGATGGCGCCGAGGCGCAGGGTCAGCTCGTTTTCGTCGGCCTCGCGTTCGGCGCGGGACGCGCGTTCGGCCCGTTCGGCCGCGGCGTGCAGACCGGGGCCGGTGCCGTCCAGCAAGGCCGCGACGGCCCGGGCGACCACCGCGCGCCGCGCCAGCGCCGCGTCGAGCGCGGCCCAGCCGGCGTCCGTGCGCACGTGGAGGCGGTCGAGGCGGTTGGCCGTCGCGACGAGGAAAAGCCCGCCCAGCACGACGATCGCGGCCAGCACGGGGATCAGCCACGCGAGCCAGGTCATCGCGCGAACTCCCGCTCCGCCGCGACGACCAGCCTCGGGTCGGCGGCGATCGCGGTCTCGTACACGCGCAGCACCTGGGTGACGACGACCGACCAGTCGTACGCCGTCACGCGCTCCCCCGCCGCCGCGGCCAGCGACGCGCGCCGGGCCGGGTCGCCGAGCAGCTCGCGCAGGCCGTCGGCGAGCGCGCCGGCGTCACCGGTCGCCGCGAGCTGCCCGGCCTTGCCGTCGTCGAGCACGCGGCGGAACGAGTCGAGCCCGCTGGCCAGCACGGGCGTGCCCGAGGCCATCGCCTCGGTGAGGATCATGCCGAAGCTCTCACCGCCGGTGTTCGGCGCGCAGTACACGTCGACGCTGCGCAGCGCGCGCGCCTTCGTGGCGTCGTCGACCTGGCCGAGCAGCTCGACATGCGGCCACAACTCGGGGCCGGCCATGCGCCGGAGCTGGTCCGGGTCGCCGCGGCCGACCACGAGCAGCCGCAGGTCCTCGAACTCCGGCAGCAGCCGGCGCAACGCCTCCAGCAGCACGTCCATGCCCTTGCGCGGCTCGGTGAACCGGCCGACGAACCCGACCGTGCCGCCCGCGCGCGGGTAGCCGTCGAGCGGCGTGGCGCGGGCGAAGAACTCGGCGTCGACGCCGTTGGGGATCTCGACCGCGTCGCCCCCGGCGTGCTCGACCTGTACCCGGCGGGCGAGCGCCGACACCGCGATGCGCGCGGTGATCTTCTCCAGCAACGGCCGCAGCACGGGCTGGAACGCCGCCAGCGTGCGCGAGCGCGTGGTGGCCGTGTGGAAGGTGGCGACGATCGGCCCGTCGGCCACCTTCAGGGCGAGCAGCGACAGGCTGGGCGCGGCCGGTTCGTGCAGGTGCAGCACATCGAACCCGTTGTCGCGGATCCAGCGCCGCACCCGCGAGTAGGAGACCGGCCCGAACTGCAGCCGCGCGACCGAGCCGTTGTACGGGATGCCGAGCGCCTTGCCCGCCGGGTGCACGAAGTCCGGCAGCACGGCGTCCTCGTCGGCGGGCGCCAGCACGGACACCTGGTGGCCCCGCGCGATGAGCGCCCGCGCGAGGTCGATCACGTGCCCCTGCACCCCACCCGGCACGTCGAACGAGTAGGGGCACACGATCCCGATCTTCAGCCCGCCCGCCACCGCGTCAGCCCACTTCTTCGAGGCTGCCGCGCTCGGCGGCCTCGAGGTCGGCGAGCCAGATCTTCTGCAGCATGTGCCAGTCGGCCGGGTGCGCCGCGATGTCGCCGGCGAACGCGTCGGCCAGCGCCTGCGTGGCCGCGGGCACCTCGGCGCGCGCCGTGACGCGGATGCGCGGGTGCACGCGGACCTGCCAGCCGTCCTCGCTGAACCACGAGCCGGCGGGCAACAGCGCCGCCCCGGTGGTGGCCGCGAGCCGCGCCGGGCCCGCGGGCATGTGCGTGCGCTCGCCGAAGAACCGCACCGGGACACCGCTCGTGGTGAGGTCGCGGTCGCCGACCAGGCACACGACCTTGTTCTCCCGCAGGCGTTTCAGCAGCAAGCGCATCGCCGCGCTGTCGCCGGTGAGCGGCACGATCTCGAACCCGAGCGACTCGCGGTAGGCCACGAACCGGTTGAACAGCGACTCGGGCTTGAGCCGTTCGACGACCGTGGTGAACCCGCCGAGCCGGTCGGCCAGCCACACCCCGATCGCGTCCCAGTTTCCGCTGTGCGGCAGCGCGATCACCGCGCCGTTGCCCTCGGCGAGGGCGGCGTCGATGTTCTCGACACCCGTGATCGCGGCGCCGACCTTGGAGATCACCTCGGCGCGGTCCATCGACGGCAGCCGGAACGTCTCGTACCAGTACCGCGCATACGACCGCATGGCCCGGCGGACGAGCTCGTCGAGCTCCGTCTCGTCGGCCTGCGGCACGACCCGCGCGAGGTTGGCGCGCAGCTGACGCACGCCCCCGCCGCCGCGGCGGGTGGCGAGGTCGGCGCCGAGGGCGAACACCGTCGTCCCCATCGGCTCGGGCATCCGGCGGGCGAGCTGCCAGCCCGCCGTGTAGCCGAACTCGCCGAGCCGCTGGGACAGCGCGCTCACGGCTGCGCCCCACCTTTCTGCACTTCTCCGGTGGCGGTCTGCTCGGCCTGAGCGGTCGCGGCTTGCTCGGCCGACCTGGCTTGCCGGGCCTGCTCGGCTCGCCGGGGTTGCTCGGCTTTCGTGGCTTCCGCGGCTTGCTTTGCCTGCTCGGCCACGGCTCGCGCGGCCTTCGCGACGGCGGCACCACGCTGCAGCAGCGTGATCACCGACAGCACGGCGAGCAGCCAGAGCGTGATCTCCACCGTGTACGGCACACCGAGGCCGTGCAGGCCGGTGCCGACGAGCGCGATGATCAGCCGCTCGGCTCGCTCGACGAGGCCGCCGTCGGCTTCGAGGCCCGACGCGTCGGCGCGGGCCTTCACGTAGGAGATGACCTGGGCGAGCACCAGGCAGATCAGGGCGGCCGCGGCCGCGCGGTTGTTGTGGTCGACCACGAAGCACCACCACGCGATGGCGGCGAACAGCGCGCCGTCCACCAAGCGGTCGCACGTCGCGTCGAGGACGGCTCCGAACGGGGTGCCGTAACCGCGGGCCCTGGCCATCGCGCCGTCGAGGAGGTCCAGCATGGCGAACCCCCACACGGTGAAGGTTCCCCACAGCAGGAGCCCCTGCGGGAAGAAGACCAGCGCGCACGCCACGGCACCCGCGGTGCCGATCACGGTCATCGCGTTCGGAGTCAGTCCGGCACGGACCAGCGTCCGACCGATCGGATCGGTGACGCGGGAGACTGAGGCACGGGCGAAAATGTTGAGCATCTCGTCGTCTGGTGCACCTGGCTCGGGGGTGGGTGGGCCAGGAAAGCCTATCGACCCGCCGGCACGGGGCCGACGTCCCGCCCCGCGACCCGCCGGGCGATCAGCCTGATTTCGGCAGTTCGACGACCGGGGCCACGAATTCGCCCGCCTCCTCGGCCGCGATCGCGGCCGCGCATTGGGGCCGCAGACCGCCGAGGATCGCCGAGCTGATCTCGCCCAGTTGCTGCGCCTGCTCCGGCGTCAGCCGGTCGAAGAGGCTCTCGCGCACGGCCTCGACGTGGCCGGGGGCCGCCGTCTCGAGCGCCGCGAACCCGGCGTCGGTCAGCACCGCCCACGCGCCGCGCTTGTCGGTGGGACACGACTCGCGCCGCACCCAGCCCTTGCCTTCCAGCCGCGCCACGGCGTGGGACAGGCGGCTGCGCGAGGAGCCGCGCGCTTCGGCGAGCTCGCTCATCCGCAGCCGGCGCCCGTCGGCCTCCGACAACGCGACCAGGACCTCGTAGTAGGTGTGCGGCATGCCCGAGTCGTGTTGCAGCTGGCCTTCGAGGTGCGCTTGCAACAGCGCGGCGGCCTGGGAGAAGTCACGCCAGACGCATTGCTCGTCTTCGGAAAGCCAGCGAGGTTCGGACATACCCCCATGTTACCCCTGATTGAGTGCTCAATTACCGCGCCGGTACACTCCCGCGCCCCGTGGTCTTCACCACGCGTCGGCCAGGAGTTTCCTCGTCTCGCCGAGCAGCTGCGGCAGCACCTTGGTGTGCCCGATCACCGGCATGAAGTTGGCGTCGCCGCCCCAGCGTGGCACCAGGTGCTGGTGCAGGTGCGCCGCGATGCCCGCGCCGGCGATCACGCCCTGGTTCATCCCGAGGTTGAACCCGTGTGCCGCCGACACCGCCCGCACCACGCGCATGGCGTGCTGGGTGAACTCGGCCAGCTCGCGCGTCTCGGCCCCGGTCAGGTCGGTGTAGTCGGCCACGTGGCGGTAGGGCACCACCATGAGGTGACCGGGGTTGTACGGGTACAGGTTCAGCACCGCGTACACCGTCTCGCCGCGCGCCAGGATCAGCGCCGTCTCGTCGTCGAGGCCCGGGATGCGGCAGAACGGGCAGCCGTCGGACTCGTCGTCGTCCGGCTTCTCCTGCCCCTTGATGTAGGCCATTCGGTGCGGGGTCCACAGCCGCTGCAGCGCGTCCGGGACCCCCACTCCGTCCTGCTCGACGATCTCGGGACCGTCCGCGTCGCTCACCGCAGGATCTTCTCCACGGCCTCCGCGCTCGGCGAGGCGTTCTCGCGGCCGGCCACCCACTCGGCGATGGCGTCGACGGCGGTGTCCACGGACACGCCGTTGATCTGGCCGCCGTCGCGGAAGCGGAACGACACCGCGCCCGCCTCGGCGTCCTTCGCGCCCGCCAGGAGCAGGAAGGGCACCTTCTGCGTGGTGTGGGTGCGGATCTTCTTCTGCATGCGGTCGTCGCTCGCGTCGACCTCGGCCCGGATCCCCTTGGCGCGCAACGCCTTCTGCACGCCGTCGAGGAACTCGACCTGGTCGGCGGTGATCGGGATGCCCACGACCTGCACCGGCGAGAGCCACGCGGGGAACGCGCCGGCATAGTGCTCGGTCAGCACGCCGAAGAACCGTTCGATCGAGCCGAACAGCGCGCGGTGGATCATCACCGGGCGCTGGCGCGAACCGTCGGACGCGGTGTATTCGAGGTTGAAGCGCTTGTTCTGGTTGAAGTCCAGCTGGATCGTGGACATCTGCCAGGTGCGGCCGATGGCGTCCCTGGCCTGCACGGAGATCTTCGGGCCGTAGAACGCGGCGCCGCCCGGGTCGGGCACGAGCTCGAGGCCGGAGTCGATCGCGGCCTGTCGCAGCGTCTCCGTGGCCTCCTCCCACTCCCAGTCCTCGCCGATGAACTTCTCGGAGTCACCGCGGGTGGACAGCTCGAGGTAGAAGTCCGACAGCCCGTAGTCGGCCAGCAGGTCGAGCACGAACTTCAGCAGCGAGCGCAGCTCGCCCGGCATCTGCTCCTTGGTGCAGTAGATGTGCGAGTCGTCCATCGTGAGGCCGCGCACGCGGGTGAGGCCGTGGACCACACCCGACTTCTCGTACCGGTACACGGTGCCGAACTCGAACAGCCGCAGCGGCAGCTCCCGGTACGACCGCCCGCGCGAGCGGTAGATCAGGTTGTGCATCGGGCAGTTCATGGCCTTGAGGTAGTAGTCCTCGTCGTCGAACTTGACCGGCGGGAACATCGTGTCGGCGTAGTAGGGCAGGTGGCCGGAGGTGTGGAACAGCTCGCCCTTGGAGATGTGCGGCGTGTTCACGAACTCGTAGCCGGCCTCCTCGTGGCGGCGGCGCGAGTAGTTCTCCAGCTCGCGGCGGATGATGCCGCCCTTCGGGTGGAACACCGGCAGTCCGGAGCCGATCTCCTCCGGGAAGGAGAACAGGTCGAGCTCGGCGCCGAGGCGACGGTGGTCGCGGCGCTCGGCCTCGGCGATGCGCTCGAGGTAGGCGTCCTGCGCCTCGCCCGACTCCCACGCCGTGCCGTAGATCCGCTGCAGCTGCGGGTTCTTCTCACTGCCGCGCCAGTAGGCGGCGGCCACGCGGGTGAGCTTGAACGCGGGGATGAACTTCGTGGTGGGCACGTGCGGGCCGCGGCAGAGGTCGCTCCACACGCGCTCCTTGGTGCGCGGGTCGAGGTTGTCATAGATGGTCAGCTCGCCGCCGCCGACCTCCATCACCTCGTCGGTGTCCACTTCGGACTTGAGGTCGACCAGCTCGAGCTTGAACGGCTCGTTCGCCAGCTCCTTCTTCGCCTCGTCCACGGAGTCGAACACGCGGCGGGAGAACTGCTGGGCACCCTTCACGATCTGCTTCATGCGCTTCTCGAGCGCCTGCAGGTCTTCCGGGGTGAAGGGCTTGTCGACGGCGAAGTCGTAGTAGAAGCCGTCCTTGACCGGCGGCCCGATGCCGAGCTTCGCGTCGGGGAACTCCTGCTGCACGGCCTGCGCCAGCACGTGGGCGGCCGAGTGGCGGATCACGCTGCGGCCGTCCTCGGTGTTGGCCGCGACGGGCTCCACCTCGGCGTCGGCCTCCGGCGCCCAGGCGAGGTCGCGCAGCTTGCCCTCGGCGTCGCGCACGACGACGATCGTGTCCGGGCCCTTGGTCGGCAGCCCGGCCTCGCGGACCGCGGCTCCCGCCGTAGTGCCCGCCGGGACCACCACGCGCTCGGCGGGGACGGCGGCGGCTGACGGCGGATGCGACACGATCGGCTCCTTCTGGGGCAAGTGACAAGAATGACTCCGGTTGATGCTAGTCGGCGGCCCGCGGGCGCCTCACGCGTGTCGGCGCTAACCGGGGCGGCCCTCCCGGGCTCGTCTCCCCGCACCACGGAAGCGGCCGCCGACCGGGTGGTCGGCGGCCGCTTCGACGGACCTCGTCGGGCGCTCAGTAGGCGCCGTCCCCACCGACGACAGCCCGGAAGGTCTTCCACATGATCACCAGGTCCAGCGCGAGCGACCAGTCCTCGACGTAGCGCAGGTCGAGCCGGATGCTGTCGGCCCAGGACAGGTCGCTGCGGCCGCTGACCTGCCACAGGCCGGTGAGGCCCGGCTTCACGAGCAGCCGGCGGCGGGCGTCGGGCGCGTACTGCCGCGTCTCCTCCGGCAGCGGCGGGCGCGGGCCGACGAGCGACATGCGTCCCGCGAGCACGTTGAACAGCTGGGGCAGCTCGTCGAGCGAGTAGCGGCGCAGCAGCCCGCCGACGCGGGTCACGCGCGGGTCGCGCTTCATCTTGAACAGCGGCCCGGCGCCTTCGTTGTCGGCCTCGAGGTTCTGGCGGATCTTGTCGGCGTTCGGGACCATTGTGCGGAACTTCAGCATCGTGAAGTTCTTGCCGTCCTTGCCGACGCGGCGCTGCCGGTAGATCACCGGGCCGCGGTCGCCGAGCTTCACGGCGAGCGCGATCGCCAGCAGCAGCGGGGAGAACAGCGTCAGGAGGAACGCCGCGCCACAGCGGTCGACGACCTCCTTGACGAGCCGCCGGCCACCGGTGAACCGCGGCGCCGTGACCCGCAGCAGCGGCATGCCGAGCACACCCGAGACGTTGAGCCGCGGTCCCGCGACCTCCATCAGCACCGGCGCCACGACCAGCTCCGCGGCGGTGCCTTCGAGGTCCCACGCGAGGCGCTGCAACCGCTTCGGTGTCCAGTACTGGTCCGCGGTGATGGCGACGACGCGGTAGCCGCCGCGGCGCACGTGCCGGGAGAGTTCCTCGAGCCGGCCCACCACGGGCACGCCGTCGATCTCGCCGCTGCCGCGGTCCGTGCCGCCGTCGACCGTGCAGACCGCTTCCACGCGCCAGCCGACGTGCGCCTCGGTCTTCGTGCGGGCGATGAGGTCGGCCACCGTCCCGGGGCTGCCGGCCGCCATCACGGGCAGCAGGCACAGGCCGCGGCGGCGCTTGCGGTGCAGGACCTGGCGCAGCAGGTAGCGCTGGGGGAAGGCGAACAGCGCGATCACGGGCACCACGATGAACACCCACGGCTGCACGTCGAGCGCGCGGAAGAGCAGGCCGCCGAGCGCAACCAGCACGGCGGCGGTGATGAGGCCGCGGCCGAGCGTCCGGTACTCCTCGGGTCCTTCGCCGAGCACGCGCGGGCTCCACGCGCGGCTGACCGGCAGCGCGCACAGCACCGCCAGGGCAGTGCCGAACGCGTGCATGTCCTGCGGTGCCACGCGGTCGATCACGAAGGCGCTGACGCCGATCACCACGAAGGCGGCGACGATGTCACTGGCGATGACCCAGGCGCGGTAACGCTTCTCCCACGAAGCGGGATGCGATTTGGCCGTGGTCGACTCGACGGGCGCGGGCCGGGTCGCGTTCGAGGCCCGCGCGGCCGTCGCGGTCTTCACCCTCCCGGCACCGGCGGGTGCGGGAATCTCGGGGATCTCCGGCATCGCCTGGAGGTCGATGTGCGGCGGCGGTTCGCTGACCGTGGACGTGGGCCGCACCGACTCTTCCATCAGACCTCCCAGGAGCATGGTTCGAAGGTCTCCGCCGGCACGCTGCGTGAACGAGTTTGATCTCGGAGCGTGATCAAGACCCGTACCCGATTCAGCCACCAAAGGAGCGACACACGCCAAGGTATCGGCGGCTATCCGGGACTCGTTACAAGGATTTCCAGCCACATCCTGCGGCTCTTTCACGCAAATGAATGGCTTGAAGATAACGGGATGATGACGATGAGTAATAAGTGGCAACCTACCGATAACTACGGAATGTAGTCAATCTTCCACCATCGTCGGCGCCGTGACCGGGGCGTCCCGGCCATCGAGATGATCCACTGTGGACACTCCGGTCCGGACGCGTCCACTGTGGATTTTCCCGGAGTTCCGGCGGATCGGGCCGCGCCGGGGGTGACATTCTGCCTCACGGTGTCACGGCGTCGGGTTTTCGTCACACGCGAAGTCTCGGCCAGGCCCCATACTCCCCCGGGGTCCGCGCGCCGGCGCGTCGATCACGCCGTGCTCCCACCGCGGGATCGCCTCGTTCACCCGTCTTGCCGAACCGCGCCCGCCGGCGCGCGAGGTCGTTGGGGCGCCTCGGAAGCCCGGCAGATTCACCGGAACGGCCGCGCCCCGGACGGAAACCTTCGAACGTCGGCTGACTGCGCGGCCGGCCCGCGGCCGGAGCGGCGGCGAACTGCGTGCGGCCGTTCGGGTGGTCCGAACACCGACGTGATCGAGAAAGTGCTCAGGATCACATTCTCGGCGCAGGCTCGAGTCCGCGTGCCACAAAAACACCGCGAGCCGTACGGCGAAGGTCATTTGTCCGCGTGCGACCTGCAAATTGCAGGTCAGGAACCTGTGCCGAGACCGTTGTGGAGCTGTGATCGACCGGATCGGACCGGGTCTCCCGACCGCCGGGCCGAGTCGCGCCACCGCGAGGTGCTGACCTGCGAAGATTCTTGCGCGGAAAACACTCGAGGCCCCGGATCGTGGGATCCGGGGCCTCGATGTGGTGGGCGATACTGGGATCGAACCAGTGACCTCTTCGGTGTGAACGAAGCGCTCTCCCCCTGAGCTAATCGCCCGCTCGTGGAGTGAGGACAACTCTACAACACGACTTTCGAGGGCCTGCAAACGGGTGGTTGGCGGCGAACACCCTGCGTCTACCAGCGAATACGGAGCGAACAACCCCGAGCTAGCCGGGGTTGTGCCGCGGTGGGGCCGCTCGCGCCCGGCTTCGTCATCCGTGCGACGGTGCTATCGCGCGACGGTCGAACCGCGCAGTATGTACGTGTGGTTGCCCAGCGGGCGCCCGCGGAGGGCTGCGCGGCGCGGGCGACGAAGGACGGAACGGTACTGCCGACCACGGACGGGTGATCTCCAGCGAACCCGCGACGGAATCGGCTTTCCGGAGCGTCTCATCGTCGTCCTCGGTCGTCCGGGCCGGGAAGGGAGACGAAGGGTAGGACGATGCGCAACGATCACGTGACGCTCCGCTCGACGGCGGTCTTCGACCTGCTGGCGCCGCGAACCCCGGCGGTTCCGGTCAAGGTTGAACTGCGCTACGACACTCGCGACCCCTACGCGGTTGTCGCCGCCTTCCGCACCGGCCGCGCGGGCTGGGTCGAGTGGGTCTACGCCCGCGACCTCCTCGCCGACGGCCTCCTCGCCGACGCCGGCGACGGCGACGTGCGGATCCGCCCCTCCGTCGAAGACCCCGAGTCCGTGCTCATCGAGCTCAACTCACCCTCCGGGCACGCCATGTTCGAGGCCTCCGCCCAGGAGCTCGCCGACTTCCTCGACCGCACGTACGACGTGGTGCTCCCCGGCAACGAACACCTGTGGGTCGACGTCGACGACGCCCTGACCCACCTCATCCCCAACGATCTCGCCTGATCACAGCCCCGCAACCGGGAGATGGCCCCCCGGTGACGGGGCGGTTTTCGGGGTCCGATATGGTTCTCACACACCACGGCGACGGGGTGCCGGGCCACAGGCCGGGCATTCGGGACCCGCGGAGAGTGCGGACGTAGCGCAGCTGGTAGCGCATCACCTTGCCAAGGTGAGGGTCGCGGGTTCGAATCCCGTCGTCCGCTCGAAAGGCTCTTTCGAGGCCTTGCACGGTGGAGTGGCCGAGAGGCGAGGCAACGGCCTGCAAAGCCGTGTACACGGGTTCGAATCCCGTCTCCACCTCGCGCGATTAGCTCAGCGGGAGAGCGCTTCCCTGACACGGAAGAGGTCACTGGTTCAATCCCAGTATCGCGCACCAGCTGAAACCGCAGGTCAGAAGCCCTGTCCCTCCCCGGAGGGGCGGGGCTTCAGTCGTCGGACGGCGATGATCCGGCGATGGCCCCAGACCCGGGCCCGATCGCCCGTCGAGACCGCAAGTGCGGGAACCACGACACCAGCTTCGCCCGCTCCCCCGGATACAACGAACCCAGCGACCGCAGCCACCGCTCGTCCAACGCGTCCACGATCCCGTTCACCATCTCCGGGGTCGCATGGTCGTGGACCCGCGCGACGCCCTTCATCTTCTGGCCCAGCCGGGCGCGCCGCGCCACCTCCGGGATCCCGTCCTCTGTCAGCCATGTGGCGTGCGTGTGCCGACCTTCCGGCCGCCCTTGTAGACCTTCCCGCCAATCTCCTTCAGCGGCGTCCGAATCTCGATGCCCCGCCGCTCGGAGTCGTACTCATGCCGCTATTGCCCGACAAGTTCACCCCATCGGGCCCCGGAGTAGAAGTCCATCAGACAGAGAACGAATCCCGACACTCCCAGCCCCATCTCGTAGAGCCGCATCGCAGCCCGCAGCGCCTGAGTCGGCGACGCCACCAACCGCTCGGTCTCGAACTCACCACCGGTCACGCGGACACCGCTAACGGGTTCGCCGGGATCATCTGCGCACGCTCGATTTCCATCACGCGCTCCAACGTAATTCTTGGTCACTACTCAATTCCTTTTCGGGGAAGTGTTCGCCGCAGCACACAACTATCCATGCCGACGAACCTGGAAGCCGTCAATAGCACCTCGAAAGAAACTCAAAGAACCCGCCCGAAGACATACCGGCAGTCCATGTGATCCGACAACTCAACGAAGGGCGACACAGATGACCAAGAAGATCGCGATCGAGATTTCCGACGACACCGACGGATCCCCAGCCGACCAAACCGTCCCCTTTGGACTCGACGGCGTGTCCTACGAGGTTGACCTCCAACGCTAACGCCGGCGCGCTGCGGGCTGCACTGCAGCCGTACGTGACGGTCGCTCACCGCACTCGCACGTTCCGTCGTCGACGCATACCACACATCAAACAAGACCAGCAGCTCGAGGAACTCGCCAAAAATTCGAACCCGATCAGAGAAAGAACAACGATCCACTCGCAGCAAATAACACTCAACGAACAGAGCAGCGCAGACTTGATTGAAACTGAAGAAGAGAGGTGCGTCGATAATTCACGAAAAACAATACGAGACAGACGAGTCATCATGGTCCTCCACTGGTAGCGTTTCAGCATCGAACACGTCTTCTTTGAAACCTCTGACTCCGGCAATCCGCTCGCTTGGAGACAAGTTGCGACCGACTTTCTCGACTCCTCGCAACCGGCTGCGGCCAGGCCCATAACGCGTCGGCGACCGACATCACCTGGGTGCAGGACAGATCACCGGACAGTCTTGTGCCCGCGTCTTCATCCTTGATCGTTCGCGAAGTAGCGTCGCCGAGGGTCTGTCCAGGGGAGGCATGTGGTGGCGACATCGGTCCGACGACGACTTCTGGTGCGGGTGCTGGCCGCCGTGTGCCTCGCGGGCACCCTCGTGTCGACGGGGGTTTCCGCCGGTGCGACACCGGTTTCCGCACCGGCCGGGCAAACCGTCACCGCCGGGCAGGCGAGGTTCGAGGTCCTGTCGCCGACGCTCATCCGGACGGAGTACGCGGGTGACTCCGCCTTCGTCGACGCCGGCACGTTCAACGCGGTCGGCCGCGGCAGTTTCGCCAGAACCCCCTACACCGCAACGAAGCGAGACGGTTGGCTGACCATCCGGACCAGCGCCGTCCAGCTGCGCTACAAGCTCGGCTCAGGCGCGTTCTCCGACGACAACCTCACCGTCGGGCTACGCACCGGCGGCCAGGACGTCACGGCCCGTCCCTGGGCGGGCAAACTGACCCCGGCCTGCGCGTTCGGCACCCTGTGCGAGGCCGAGAATCTGCAGCTGTCCGGGCCGGGCGTCGCCAGCGACCACCACGGCTACACCGGCGACGGCTTCGCCGCGGGCTTCGCCAACGCAGGCGACGACCTGGCGTTCCGCACGACCGCCCCGGCGGCCGGCGATTACCAGCTGGATCTGCGGTACGCCAACGGATCCGGCGGCGACGGGCAGCACACCACCCGCACGCTCACGATCCTCGTGGACGGCGGTGACCCGCACCCGGTGTCGCTGCCGCCCACCACCGACTGGGACACCTGGACGCTCGCCACCGTGCCCGTGACGCTGCCCGCGGGCGAGCACCAGGTGACCGTCGAGCGCGGCGCCACCGACTCGGGCAACGTCAACATCGACAGCCTCGCCGTGGTCACGACGGGCGCGTCGTACCCGCAGCCCGTCCCGCCCGCACCCACACCCTGTGCCTTCGGCGCCCTCTGCGAAGCCGAGCAGGGCGCACTGGCCGGCGGCGCGCACGCGGCGAGCGACCACGACGGCTACTCCGGCAAGGGCTTCCTCGCCGGGATGGAGCGCGCGGGCGCGTCCGGCGCGCTCGAGGTGACCGGCGTGCCCGCGAACGGCTCGTATGACCTGCAGCTGCGCTACGCCGACGCGACCGCTGTCTCCGGCCAGACCCAACCCACCAGTTTGTCCCTCCAGGTGGGCGACACCGCACCGACCAGCCTCACGCTGCCCGCGACGAGCAGCTGGAACTCGTGGCGGACCACGGCCGTCCCGGTCAAGCTCGCGGCCGGCACCAACACCTTGACGCTCGGCTGCCCCGACTCGACGAACTGCCACCTCAACATCGACACCATCGCGGTCACCCGGCCCCACTCGGCGCTGCTCGCGCCGCACGCGGCGTTGGGCGGCTACCGGCGCGGGCTCGACGGCGTGGACGGCACCGCCGTCACCAGCCCGGGAATCCTCTACCAGGACGGCTGGTCGCTGCTCGACGACACCGCCTCGGCGCTGTACGACCCGCGTACCAAGGTCGTCACGCAGCGCCCCGCGCACAGTGGCAAGGCCTACCAGGACGGGTACGTCTTCGCCTACGGCCAGGACTACGCCGGCGGGCTGCGTGAGCTGTCCCAGCTGACCGGGCCTTCGCTGCTGCTGCCACGCTGGTCGTACGGCGTCTGGTACTCCGAGTACTACGACCGCACGGCCGGGGACTTCGAGCAGACGATCCTGCCGAAGTTCCGGTCGCAGAACGTGCCGCTGGACATGCTCGTGGTCGACACCGACTTCAAGACGCCGAACAAGTGGAACGGCTGGGAGATCGACCCGGCCCGCTTCCCAGACCCGGCGGCGTTCTTCCAGTGGGCGCACGACGAGGGCCTGCACACCGCGCTGAACGTCCACCCGAGCATCCTCGCCTCCGACC
Source organism: Amycolatopsis sp. NPDC005232 (assembly GCF_040607795.1). Lineage (NCBI taxonomy): Bacteria > Bacillati > Actinomycetota > Actinomycetes > Pseudonocardiales > Pseudonocardiaceae > Amycolatopsis > Amycolatopsis sp. NPDC005232. The sequence continues at coordinate 181,900 of NZ_JBEXHL010000018.1, forward strand.
CCCAGTTCCCCGCCGCCCAGGCAACGGCCAAGGGCAAGCTCAAGCCCGGCAGCTGCGGCGGTGGCGGCACCGACTGTTACGTGTTCGACTTCGGCGACCCGGACCAGCTGCGGGCCTACTTCGACCTGCATCGGCCGATGGAGCAGCAGGGCAACGACCTCTGGTGGCTCGACTGGTGCTGCGACGGATCGAGCTCCGCCCTCGCCGGCGTCACCCCGGACTCGTGGATCAACCAGCAGTACGCCGACGACGCGGCGAAGACCGTCGGCCGCGGGTTCGCGTTCTCCCGCGCATACGGTTCGCTGCAGGCCGGTGGCTACAGCTCGCCCACCGCAGTGCCCACGGGGCCCTGGGCCGACAAGCGCAGCACTCTGCACTTCACCGGTGACACCGTTTCCGACTGGGCCACGCTGGGCTTCGAGGTCGGCTACACGCCTGGCGAGTCCGCGGCGACCGGCCTGGCTTCGGTGAGCCACGACATCGGCGGCCACACCGGGGGCCTGCAGGAACCGGGGAGCGAGCCGGGCAGCACGAAGCTGCCGGACGACCTGTACGCGCGCTGGGTGCAGTTCGGCACGTTCCAGCCGGTCGATCGCCTGCACTCCAACCACAGCGACCGGTTGCCGTGGCAGTACGGTGCCGCCGCGGACGCGTCGGCGACGAAGTTCCTGAACCTGCGCGAGGACCTCGTGCCGTACACGTACACGCTCGCGCAGCAGGCCACCGCGACGGGACTGCCCATCGTGCGGCCGCTGTACCTGCAGTACCCCGGGCAGCAGGAGGCCTACGCCCAGGCAGGCGGGGAGTACCTGTACGGGCCGGACGTGCTGGTGGCGCCGGTGACCAGTCCGGGGACCACCGCCACCACGAGCGTGTGGTTCCCGCCCGGCAGCGACTGGACGGACTACTTCACGGGCAAGACCTACCACGGCGGGACCACGGCGCAGATCACCACGGGCTGGGACACGATGCCGGTGTTCCTGCGCTCGGGCGGCATCATGGTCACCCGCAGCGGCGACGTCCCCGGCGACGCGGGCCACCCGCTGACCGCCGCGACGGTCACCGTGGCCGGCGGCCACCGGGGCGCGTTCACCCTCTACGAGGACGACGGGCAGTCGGCCTCGGCGAAGGGCGCCACCACCGGCATGACCTACACCGAGGACGCCCGCTCGGCGGCACTCGCGATCGACGCCCCACACGGGTCGTACCGCGGGCGCCCGACGCAGCGCACCTGGACCGTCCGGTTCACCGACGCCAAGGCACCGTCGGCGGTGCTCATCAACGGTCACCGCAGCCCGGAGAACACGTGGACCTGGGACCCGGCGACGAAGACCGTGACCGTGCGGACGCCGGCGCAGCCGGTCACGCGGCCGCTCACTGTGCGGTTGCTGAACTCGTAGCCGGGTGTGCCCGGTGCCGCCTCCTCGTTGCCGGGCATCCCGTCGAGTGGTGATGATGGTGCGCCGGCCTGGTCACGAAAGGACAGTCCCGCGCCGCGGATCCGCCGCTCGCCCAGGTGCCTTCGACGAGGCCGCGCGGTGGGAGTCTGCCGGTGAAGACGTTCTTCCACCGGCAGACCCGCACCACCCCTACACCCGCCGGCTGCTGCTCGCGGCGCCGGTGTCCGACCCTGACCGGTAGGCACAGCGCCGGGTCCGTTCGAAGTGCTCGGTGCCCAAGTGGGCAGCGACCCGTCGCGCGGCGGCGAGGTCGGCGGATTCCGCAGTGCCGACGGAGAAGGTGCGCAGCCGGTGTCCGCGCTCGCGGCACCACCGGGCGGCGATGGCCGCGGCTGCGAGCGTGGTCGCCGCCGAGCTCGTCCTCGTTGGCGCGCCCTTCGCCACAGCCACACCGGCAAGAGTCACCCGGGATGTTCGGGTTTCCTGACGGCACCGCCGCCCCACCAACACTGTCACCTTCAGCAACCAATGCATCACCGTGAACCAAACCCAGCACGCCGTCGGGAGCCGAACCTTCTCGGACTGGGGCTCAGCCGAGAAGGGCGGCGGCGAACCCGGCGGCGGCGAACACGTGCCGCGCTCGTCGCCGGACATGGGACAGCAGTTTGGCGGTGACGGAATTCCAGCAGTAGTTTGCTGGCGACCCGAATCCCGAAATGGCGCGTTTAGGGCAGTGACGCGGCGCGGAGCGTGCCTGAGGCGCAAGTCGTGACGCTGGTGTGGAGGAGTGTCAGACTGTCGGCTCCGGTTGCGGGTCGTCAGGCGAAGTAGTGCCCTTCTTCGATGTCGTCGATGAGGCCGGGGTGCATCGGTGTCCACCCGAGCAGTTGCTGGGTGATCGTGCTCGAGGCGGGCATGTCGGTGCCCAGGAGTGCTCCGAGGGGCATGCCGAACTCCTCGGCGGGGCGGGACTGCGCGGGCACGCCGACGCCGCGCGCGATCGCCTCGGCGATGTCGCGGAAGGCGACTCCCTCGTCGCCCACGGCGTGCAGGACCGATCCTGCGGGGGCCTTCTCGATCGCGAGCCGATAGAGGGCCGCGGCGTCCTTGACGTGCACGGCGGGCCAGCGGTTCGTCCCGTCGCCCACGTACGCGGAGACTCCGGTTGTCCTTGCCCGGGCGGTGAGCTGGGGGATGAAGCCGTGCTGCTCGCCCTTGCCATGTGCGGATCGCGGGATCATGACAAGGCTCACGCGGACTCCGCGATCGGCTGCGACGAGGGCGGCCTGCATGTTCTTGATGCGCGCGGCGATGGGCCCCTCTGGCACCAGCTCGTCGTGCTCGGTGGCGGCTCGACCCGGCACGGTGATGGTCGCGCCGGTGACGAGCAGCGGCTTGTCGGTGCCTTTCAGTGCGCTTGTGAACGTGTCGATGGCGGCGGCATCGGCCGGGGCGCCGCCGATCTGCCCGAGTTCGTGGGCGTAGGCGAGGTGGATGACGCCGTCACTCTCTTCCGCCGCATCTCGGAGGGTGTTGAGGTCGTCGAGGCCACCACGGCGGGCTTCGGCGCCCAACTGCTCGATCGCGGCGGTGGCGGTGTCGGAACGGGCGAGGCCGATGACCTCGTGACCGGCGTCGATGAGTTCGGGGACGACTGAGGAGCCGATCCAACCGGAGGCGCCGGTGACGAAGATGCGCATGTGATGCTCCCTGCAAGTGATGCGACTGTGTCGCATCGAAGCTAGTTGATGCGACTCAGTCGCGTCAAGAGAGTGATGCGATGCTGTCGCATCGGTTATCGTGTGAGCATGAGCAGATGGGCGCCGGATGCGCGTGAGCGACTGGAGGATGCCGCGCTCGAGCTGTTCTCCGCTCAGGGGTACGAGAACACGACGGTGGCGCAGATCGCCGAACGTGCCGGCCTGAATCGCGCGACCTTCTTCCGGCACTTCGCCGACAAGCGCGAGATCCTCTTCGGCCGAGAGGACGAGCTCGCCATCCTGTTCTCCGACGCGATCCGCTCCGCACCGGCGGATGCCGACGTGCCCGCCTGTCTCCTGTCCGCTTTGCACGCGGCGGACGCGAGGATGACAGCTGATCAGCGCCCCAGAGCCATTCAGCGGCGCCGGATTGCCGACGCGAACATGGACGTGCAGGAGCGTGGGCTGCTGAAGATCGCACGGACCACGACCGCGGCAGCCGACGCGCTCACAGGCCGCGGCGTCGATGAGCTGACCGCGCGCCTCGCCGCCGAGATGCTGATCCTCGCATTCAGCGCCGGCCTCCGCGAATGGATCAACGCCGGCGATCATGCGGACCCGTTCTCGTCACACGCCGCGGCAGCCCTCGAAGCGATCCGCGACCGCGCCGGACTGCTTCGAGACTCGACCACCGCGAAGACGTGAACCTGCTCCTGGACACAGCCTCAGACCAGTGGGGAGCACACAGGTTTCCGACACTTCCGAACGACAAGCACGGAACCTGTTACCTTGCTGGGCCATCCACCCCGTGGGTCGAAGGCGGCGAGTTCGGTGGGCCGCCCACGCCGACCAAGATCTCAGACAGACCCTCAGATCTGCCACCACTTCGTGCACCATCCGCCTGAGCCCCCGACGGCAGTTGGATGGGGCTCAGGCGGATGGGGCAACGCGGTCACGTATCTGCCGCCGCGCCAGCTGCTCGGTTAGGGTTTGCGGCCCACGGCTGCGAGCAGGCAGTGATCGGAGAGTTTGAGTGGCTGCACGCGGGGGCCCCCGGGCCACCAGTCGGCCGGCTGTACCAGGCCAGGTTTGAGCAGCTCGAGTCCGGCGAGCATGGTGTCGATCTCGGCGCGGGTACGGAAGTGGATCCGCCCTGAGGAGGCGCCTTGGTACACGCGCTCGATGTTACGGGCGACGACGCTGTACTCGTCGTCTTCGGGATCGAAGGCGTGGCTGAACACCAGATACGATCCTGACGGCAGGGCGTCGAGGTAGTCACGCAGCACGGCGGCCGGGTCGTCGGCGCAGAAGTGCAGGCTCATCGAGTGGATCAGTGCGATGGGTTTGTCCCAGTCGAGCTCGCCGCGCACGGTCTGATCGGCCAGCAGCCTCGTGGGCTGGAAGATATCGCCGCTGACGAAGTGGGTTTGCAGGTTGTCGGCCAGAAGCGCCCGGCCGTGGGCGAGCACCACTGGATCGTTGTCGACGTAGACCACGCGTGCGTCGGGGTTGGACCGTTGTGCGACCTCATGGACGTTCTCGGCGGTGGGTAGCCCGGAACCGCAGTCGAGGAACTGGTCGATGCCGATGTCGCGGGCCAGGAAGCGCACGGCGCGGATCAGAAATTCTCGAGCGACGATGGCCAGTTCGGTCACCTCGGGCGCCACGGCTTGTACCTTGCGCAGCATTTCCCGGTCGACCTCGTAGTTGTCTTTGCCGCCCAAGCCCGCGTCGTAGATCCGGGCGGTGCTCGGCACGGTCGGATCGATAACCGTCGCCAGGTTGTCGTCGCGCTCGCTCATGACCATCAAAGTACCGCTATGCGGTTGCGCCGCGACTTTGACCGAGTGCCCACCGTAATGAGGGACCCGGGTGTCGTCCGCGCACGTTGCCCGACATCGTCCTGGACTACGTCGATGTCGCGGCGCTGCGCTGGGCCTTCGCCATCACTGCGGTCACCTCGCCGGACGTTTCCTTCGCGAGCCGCCGCGCCAGGCGTTTGGCGTACACGGCGGGCGCGCTGGAGTCGCGTGTGCGGATTCCGCAGCACACCTGCAGGCTTAACCGGACTGACGTGCCGCCGGCGAACGGATCCGCATTGGGCTCACGTGGCCAATTCGGTGCACGGGGAGGATCAGGCGGTGGATGGCGACCGCGTAAACTTTCGGCTGCTCGTCGAATCGTCGCAGACCACCAACATGAAACTGAACGACGTCGCCACCTGGCTCGTCGGCCACCGCCGCGGGCTGTGAAAGCCGCGCCGGGCCGCGTCAGACCGAATTCCTGGCGTCCGGCACCCCGGCGTAGTCGGGCAGCTCGATGCCGTTGAGCGCGCGCTCCACCAGCGCCATGAGTGCCTCCATGTCGGGCTCCGGGGCCGGCTCCGCGTCCGGCCCGGGGACGTCGCGGCTGCGCGCGTGCAACCGGCCGATCTCCTGGTTGGCCTCGACGAACGAGCGCATCCGCCCCTCGTAGCCGGCGAACCCGGCCTTCGGGTCCCACCCGGCCGCGGACAGCTCTCCGGCCAGGAGGTAGGCCCCGACCAGGGCCAGCCCGGTGCCCTGCCCGGACAGCGGCGACGAGCTGAACGCCGCGTCCCCGAGAAGCCCCACCCGGCCGCTGGACCAGCGGTCCATCACCACCTGGGCGACCTGGTCGAGGTAGAAGTCCGGAGTGTCGTCCAGGTGCGCGAGGATACGCGGGGTCAACCAGCCGAAGCCGGCCATCCGCTCGCGCAGCAGGCGCTTCTGGGCCTCGATGTCGCGGTAGTCGACGTCGAAGTCGGCCATGGAAAAGAAGAGCATGGCCATCGCCCGGGTGGCGTCCGGAAGGGGCCGCAGGCCGGCGGAGCGCCCGGGCTCCTGGTGGTCGATCACCCAGCGATCCACCCCGAACTCGTTGGGCACGCTGTAGAAAGCCAGCACCTGCCCGAGGTGGCGGACGAACCGCTCGCGCGGCCCGAATACCATCTCTCGCACCGCCGAGTGCAGCCCGTCTGCACCGACCACCAGGTCGAAGCGCCGCCGGTCGCCGCCCGCGAAGACCACGTCGACGCCGTCCGCGTCCTGCGTGAGCTCGACGATCCGGTCGCCGAAGACGTACTCGACACCGTCGCGAGTGTCGTCGTACAGCACTTGGGACAGGTCTCCGCGCAGGATCTCGATCTCCGAGATGTACCCGTCGCCGCCGTCGTCGTCCGCGCTGTGGGTCTCCAGCACATTCCCGTCGGCGTCCACGGTGTACGCGCCGGCCGTCTCGGTGCGGGCCGCGCGCACCGCCGCGTCCAGCCCCATCCGCCGGATGACCTCCCTGGTCACCCCGCGCGCGTCCACCGCCTGCCCGCCGGGACGCAGCTCGGGGGCCCGCTCCACCACGGTCACCTCCGCGCCCCGCCGGCGCAGCCAATGGGCCAGCGCCGGCCCCGCGATGCTCGCCCCCGCCACCAACACCCTGACACCGCTCACCGTGCCCCCACTCACCCGTCCGAATCTCAGTCCGGATTGTACGGTCGCCTGTGGCTCCGGCCGGCGATTTCGGCTCGAAGCCCGTGAGTTTTCCCTGAGCCCGCCCGTGCCTGGATTCGATGCTTCACGACAAGCCGCGGCAAAATAGGGCCAGCACCGGGATCTTCTGCCCCAACCGCGCCCGTCGCGCGACCTCAGGGATTCCCGTCCTCGGTCGGCCACGTGCTGTGCGTGTGCCAGCCCTCATGGAAGGTGAACGTCGGTGCAGCATCGCTTCCTGACCCGCTCTCATCGGCTATCCGGACCGCGAGTCGACGGCATTCGAACGGAACCTCCCCGGCCCGTGCCGACCGGATGTCGGGGCGCGCCATGGTTTGTACACGCCGAGCGCCGCTGCGGCGAGGTACAGCGCGCAAGCGACGGCCGGAGCGATGACGAGTGTCGGGCCCGGCGCGTACAGCGTCGCGAACAAGGGCCCGGGATCGGCGCCGGGCGCGGTCGACGCCACGGCCTGGGCCGCGCGAGGGCGCAAGGCGAACCAGGCCAAGGGGAGAGCGACGACGCTGGCCACCAGTTTCACCGTGGCCCAGCGATCACGCCGGAAACGCCACGGCCCCGCACGCATCAGGAGCAGGCCGGAGCCGATCGAGGCGAGGCTCAGGGGCACCAGGAGGGTGTCGAGCAGCAGCACCACCACGAGGTATGACGCGTGCCGTTCGGCAGGGTCGGCTGCCGCGTGCACGCCGAGAGCCAGCAGCACGAGGTCCAGTCCCAGCCAGCTCATCGAGGACACGAGGTGAGTGAGGAGCGCGATCCGCCGGGTTCTCCGGCTGAGTGTGGGGGCCATGCCACGAGGGTGCGGAACCGGTTGGCCCCAGCGCGTCGGCGCGGAGGAGCATTTCCCGATACTCCCCCGGGAGCACCGGTCACTCGCCGATCCAGCCGGGGCGGACCAACCCGGTCTCGTACGCGAGTACGACCAGTCCCGCCCGGTCTCGCACCGAGAGTTTGCCCATGATGCGGGAGACGTGGGTTTTCGCGGTCAGCGGGCTGACGAACAGCCGAGCGCCGATGTCCGCATTGGACAGTCCCGCTCCGGCAAGGGCCAGGACTTGGCGTTCCCGTTCGGTCAGCGCGGCGATCTCCGCTGCGGCCGCCGGAGCCGGCTTCGTCCGCGCGGCGTACTCGGCGATCAGCCTGCGGGTGACGCCGGGGGCGAGCAGGGCGTCCCCGGCCGCGGCGGCGCGGACGCCCCGCACGAGCTCGTCGGGTTCGCTGTTCTTCACCAGGAATCCGGCCGCGCCCCGCCTCAGCGCTTCGAACACGTACTCGTCGAGGTCGAACGTGGTGAGCATGACGACGCGGGTCCCGCCGCACGTCGGGTCGGCGGCTATGCGCGCGGTCGCGGCCAGTCCGTCGAGACCGGGCATGCGGATGTCCATCAGGACGACGTCGGGCCGCAACTCCCGCACGAGGGCGAGAGCGGTTTCGCCGTCGTCGGCTTCGCCCACCACGACGAGGTCCGGGCGGGTCTCCAGGAGCACTCGGATACCCGCGCGCACCAGTGCCTGGTCATCGGCGAGGACGACCCGGATCGGGCCCGGCGCGGTCACGGGGCCCCGCCGATCGGCAGGACGGCGGCCACCCGGTAACCGCCGCCGGGTACCGGCCCGGTCGTGAGCATCCCGCCGAAAGCAGTGGCGCGTTCCCGCATCCCGGGCAGCCCGTTGCCGCCTCCGGCCGTCCGGCTGCGTGGACGTCCGCCGCCGTCGTCGGTCACAGTCAGCTCCAGCCGTCCTTCGGTGCAGGCCACGCGAAGCCCGACAGTCGCGCCCGCGCCGGCGTGCCGGATCGCGTTGGTGACCGCTTCTTGCGCGATCCGGTATGCGGCCTGGTCAACCGGAGCAGGCAGGACCGGTAGCGGGCCCGCGGTGTCAGTCGTGACGCGCAGCCCCGCCGCGCGCGCTCCGTCGAGCAGTTCGGCGAGGTCGCCGGGCTGGGAAAGCCGAGGGCTCGGACGGTACGGAGCGGCCCCGCCACCGGGCGAGCGGAGTGCGTCCAGTGCTGCGCGCAGCTCCCCGAGCGCGGAGTTGCCTGCGTCCTTGATCGCCGTAAGCGCCTGCTCGACGGCTCGCGAATCACGCGGGAGCAGAGTGAGCCCGGCGTTGGCCTGAACCGTGATCAGGGCCAGCTGGTGAGCGAGAACGTCGTGCAGATCGCGCGCGATCCGCAGGCGTTCGTCCCCGGCGCGACGCAATTCCTGCTCCTGGCGGGTCCGCGCCGCACCCGCCAGTTCGGCCTCCCGGGCGCGCCGCGCCTGCCGTCGCACCCGGACGAGTTCCGCGGCAACGGCCAGCACGAGGAACCACGCCGCCAAACCGCCCCCCGACGCCACGCTCGGCGGGTCCCAGCCCGGCACCGGAACGAACACGGCCAGCACATACCCGGCGACGAGAACCGCGTAGGCGACCGGCCTGCTGCCGAGCACCACCGCGGCGGCGAACGTGACGATCAGCGGCAGGAACACCGGCGCGGGGGCCACGCCCGACGCCAGATCCGCCGCATACGCAGCGAATCCGATCACCACGGCGAGCGTCGGCCGCACCCGCCACCACGCCACGGCTGCACCGGCCGCCGCGGCCGTCACGCACCCCACGGCCCACGGCCCGCTTTGAAACGCGGCCGCCACTCCCGCCGCAGCCGCGGCGAACGCCAAGCCGAGCAGCGGGTTACCGCTGCCCGGCAGACGGCGGTGCCCGGCGATTCCACGGCGAGGTGCCATCCGGCCATCGTCCGCGCGTCGCCGCGCTGACGCGTCCGCCTGGAAGCGCATTTCCCGCTACGCCCCTGGACGTACTCCCGGGGGAGCAGCCGGAGATACGCCTGTGACGCGACGCGGACCAGCCGCGGATCACCGCATGATGCCCGCCATGACCCCTTTTCGAAGGATGTTCCGCGCAGGTCTCGGGGTAACCGCGGCAGCAGCGCTGCTCGCCTGCCTGCCCGCCTCGGCCTCGGGCGAGGCGGCCGGGCCCGATCTCGTGCAGGTCCACGACGGACAGCTGCGCGGTGTCGTCGCCGGCGAACATCGGACGTTCGCCGGGATTCCGTACGCCGCGCCCCCGGTGGGCGACCGGCGATGGCGTGCGCCTGCACCGGTCCCGCACTGGCACGGGGTCCGGGCGGCCACCGCCCCGGGCAACCGCTGCCCGCAACCCGGATCCGATCCGGCAGGCGGGCCGACAGTCATCGGCGACGAGGACTGCCTGTATCTGAACGTCACGACGCCCGTCATGTCCGGGAACCCGCGCCTGCCCGTCCTCGTCTGGCTTCCCGGCGGCGGATTCGTCAACGGCGCGGGCAGCGACTACGACCCGTCCCGGCTGGCCATCACCGGCGACGTTGTGGTCGTCACCGTGAACTACCGGCTCGGAGCGCTGGGATTCCTCGACGAACCCGCGCTCCACGACACCTGGGCGGGCAATTACGGGCTCGCCGACCAGCAAGCCGCATTGCGGTGGGTCCGGGAGAACATCCAGGCCTTCGGCGGTGACGCCCACAACGTCACGCTCGCCGGCCAGTCCGCGGGTGCGTTCAGCGTCTGCGCCCAGCTCGCCGCGCCGGCAGCACACGGGCTGTTCGACAAGGCGATCGTGCAGAGCGGACCGTGCGGCAACAGCTTCGTGGCCCAGCCGGACGCACAACGACGCGGCGAGCGCACCGCGGCGCGCCTCGGCTGTGCCGCACCCGCCGACGTCGCGGCCTGCCTGCGCGCGATTCCCGCAGCCGACCTGGTCGGGCTGGACACCGACGACGCCTTCCGTGCGACCAACCGGCTCCGCGACATGCCCTGGAGCCCCGTAGCCGGCAGCCCGGCACTCCCCCGGCAGCCGCTCGACGCACTCCGCGACGGCTTCGCCGCGGGCACTCCGATCATCCAAGGCACCAACCGCGACGAAATGGGCCCGTTCGTCGCGCTCGACAACGACGCCCGCGGAACACCCGTGACCTCCGCCGGCTACGCGGCCGCGCTGCTGGAGCTCTTCGGCCCCGACACTGACCGGGTGCTCGCGGAGTACCCTGCTGACCGGTTCCCGACGCCCGGAATCGCGCTGGCCACCGCGCTGACCGACCGAGGAGCAAAACTCGGCGCGTGCCCGGCGGCCCTCGCCGATCAGGCAGCCGCCCGGTACGCGCCCGTCTACGCCTACGAATTCGCACAGGACGACGGACAGCACATTCTGGACTTCCCCATGGGCGCCGCGCACGGCGCCGAACTGCCCTACCTGTTCGACGGAACTTTCGCCGGACCGCCCTCCACCCCACCGAACGCCGGGCAAATCTCCTTGTCCCACCAGCTGATCGGGTACTGGGCCGCCTTCGCCAGAACCGGCGACCCCAACGCCGACGGCGCCCCGCGGTGGCCGCGCTACCAGCCGACCACCATGCCGTCCATCACCGCCGCCGGCACCCAGCAGATCGACTTCGCGACCGAACACCACTGCCGGTTCTGGCAGACCGTCCGCCGGTAGCGCTCGCACCATCCGAGGAGACGAGAGAATGTTTCCCGACTCGGTACCAGATCACAAAAAAGGTGAGGCAGAAGCTACCGGCGGGCGATCAGCGCGCGGCGTCACGATGGACGCCGCGCCGTTTTGCCCCAGCAGAGCGGGAAGGGGCGAGAGAGATCAGGAAGAAGACCAGCCGATGCTCGCCAAGCCCAATGGCGGCCGGCTCCCCGTCGGCTCGAAGTGAGCCCACGAGCACAAACTCGACGGCTACGGCCGCCGCCCCGGCACGATCAGCCACCCACTGATCAAACGATCTGCCGAGCCTGGCGTGGCAGCCACCATGGCCGCCGCTCGAACTACACAATCCACAATGGACCGTAGGTGCTGGCCCGCATCAGTATCCCGCCACTGGCGACACTCAGCCCCCTGATCGGCGACATGATCCGGGCCGGCAAGACCACAGCGGTGCGCTACGAACGGGACCGACCTGGCGAGCCGGCCCCGCATGGACGTCAAGAAGACCGGCCGCATTCCCGCGACGGCGGCGGCACTCGAACACTACGGCGTACAGGTGCCCTCACTACGGCGCTGTACGCGCGCAGCAGAGGAGTGAGGAGGGCCTCGACAGGGCTGCCCAGACTTCGGTTGTCATCTGGGGCACTTTTGAGGCGGCTGAGTCATCTGGACCACTGCGCGACGACAAAAGGACGTTAAGGACCTCGGCCGCCTCCGCGTCGGCCTTGACTCGTTGCCGGCGCGGGCATTTCATCACTCCCGGCGGCAACGCGGACGGTAGTTGGGCACGCGAGCGGAGAACTTCTCCGCTTTCGTGACAGCGTCCGGTTGCGTGCTGTCGACAGCGCGGTGTATTTGAAGGAGCAAGGTGGAGCCGAATCTGAGGTCCGGCGAGGATCTCCAGTACTATCTCGAACGACAAGCCAGTCAAATGCAGGAACGGGCATCCGCGTTACATGAAGCTTTCGCTGCGGCCGCCGCGACCGTGACTTCACGGGACGGCGCGGTCACGGTGACACTGGCGCCGAACGGTGCACTGCGCAACATCCGACTCGGCAGGCGCGCGTGCGAGCTCGGGGAGGCCCGGTTAACGACGGCGATCATGGAAACCGTGCGCCAGGCGCAGAGCCAGACCGCGCGCGCCGTCACGAACTCGGTGGAGTCCATCCTCGGTGGCGGCCAAGCGGTCGAGATGATGAAGAGTTTCCTCCCGCCGGAACCGGCGGCCTACGACGAGGTAGACCAGGACAAGTTCGTCGAGAACCCCGAGCCGGACCAAGCTCCCCCGCCGCCGAAGCCGCCCACGAACCCGCCGCCGGCGTCGAGGCCCGCGCCGCGACGCCGCCCTGCCCGCGACGACACAGATGACGATGAGGTGGACCCGTGGTGAGCGGTGGATACGAAATCAAAGATCCCGCCGCGTTTGACACCTTCGGCGGCAAGCTGAACGAGCTTTCGGACAACGTGCGCGGCACCGGCGATCTTGTGGGCCACATGGTCGCCGATCCAGGCCTGTTCGGCATTCTCGGTGGCCAGATCATCGGTATGGCTGCGAGCATCTACTGCAGCGGCGCTAGTCAAGCCTTCGCCAAATACGGCGAGGCTCTCGAGAAGCACAAGGAGAAGCTCGACCAGGCCAAGAAGGCCTACGAGGCCCAGGAGGATGGCGTGAGCGACTCGATCTCAAGGTACCAGCTGTGAGCGCCATCGAGGATAAAGAATCCTACAGGCCCAACGACTTCTGGCACAATCCGAAAGATACGATCACCGCCGACAACACCCGGACCAACGGCGCGGGAATCGTCAACACGATCGATGTCTTGCAGGCGGCCGTCCACAATAACGACAAGGTGACAGAGGGCATCGCGGGCGCAGGCCTCGCGCTCGACGTTCTCGGGTTGGCGATCGATCCGCTCGGCACCGTGTTCGCCGCCGGGATCGGCTGGCTCATCGAGCACGTCACGCCGTTCCGTGTGCCGCTCGACATGTTGATGGGTGACCCAGACGGCATCACGGTCGCGACGAACGCCATCGGCAACGAGAAGGACAAGGTCGACGGGTGGTCCCAGGACCTCAAGAACGACCTCGGCGCTCTCATGGACTCGTGGTCGGGTGATGCCGCGGACAAGTTCAAGGAGAACACGGACGGTCTCGCCGAGGGACTCACGGCGCTGGGTAATTCCCTCGAATCCGCGAAAAAGACCATGTCGATCTGCGGCGCTGTCATCGGCGCCATCCGAGGGATCATCCGTGACTTCATCGCCAGCGTACTAGGCGGCATTCTCGCGGGCGCGATCGCCGCGGTTGCGGCCATGCCATTCACGTTCGGAAGCTCGATCGGCATCTTCCTGGGCACCGTAGTCGCGACGGTCGCCATCGCGATGGGCAAGATCGCCACCCAAATCGCGAAGCTGACCAAGCAGCTCACCTCCGCAGCGAAGGGGATCAAAGACCTCGGAAAAGGCACCCAAGGCTTGGGGGACGACGCTGCCAAGGCCGCGGATGACACCGTGCCCACATCCACCAGCGGCGACCACGACACTCCCGCAAGCGGCGGCGGCAATACGCGGGCTGACGATGACCCCACATACAACCCGTGGGCCGACAGCAACACCGACAGCAGCCACGACGTTCCGCCACCTGTCCCACCCAAAGACAGCAACGACACCCCCGAAAGCAGTGGCGGGGGCAATGGCAGCGGCAACGCGCGGCCAGACGACGACCTCACATACAACCCGTGGGCCGACAACAAGACCGACAGCAGCCACGACGTTCCGCCGCCCGTCCCACCCAAAGACAGCCACGACGTTCCGCCGCCCGTCCCACCGAAAGACGGCCACGACACCCCCGAAAGCAGTGGCGGCGGCAATACGCGAGCAGACGATGACCCCACATACAACCCGTGGGCAGACAACAACACCAACAGCAGCCACGACGTCCCACCACCCGTCCCACCCAAAGACAGCCCCAACACCCCCGAAAACAGCGGCGGCGGCAACAGTCCCGACTCGTCAGGCGGATCGATCTCAGGCAGGCTCGACGGCGGGCCCAACACCCACGAAAGCAGCGGCACCAGCGGCGGCCACGATACGGGCAACACCGACGGCAACCCTGGCGGTGCCCAGAACGCCGATAGCAAGGACAAGTCCTGGCTCTCTGACAAAAATACGGAAAAGACCCGCGACCTGTTCATGGACGGCGCAAGGAAATACGCTGACGAGCACCCAGAAAAGAACATCACAAGTCAGCAGCTTGACGACTTCGGGTCCAAGATGGACCGGATCCTGAAGGTGATGGACGGCGGCCCGCCAGCGCTCGAAAAGGCGGGCATGGACCCCCAAATCGTCGAAAAAGTTGAAGACACCATCAAGACGTTCACCGATTCGACTCACAGCGGAACGGCGTTCATAACGAAGAGCACTATCGACTTTATCCGGTTCGGAGCATTCCCCGCAATGCAGGCCGCGGGCATCTTCCCCGATGAATGAGGGGTAAGATCGCGTGAGTGTTGTCCTGAGTCCGGGTGTCCTCAATGGACATCCGGACCCAGGGCTTACCAAAACACTCCAGGAGACCGACCCGTCGTAGCCGTAGCCGGTGGTCTGGCCGGATTTGGCCGATGAAGCCAGCTGACCGCGCGCGTCCCAGGTCCAGGTGGTGGTGCCGTCCCCGGCGAGGTCGACGACTTGGGCGAGGTGACCTTCGGAGCTTCCGGCGCCGTCGAGCTCGTGACGAGATCGCGCGCCGCGCCTGGCTGTGGGGCGCCTACCTGCTCGCAGTCCGCCACGAGAACGTCCCCGGCGGCGGCGACGTCGCCGCGACCTTGAGATACCCGCCGACGGCGTGATCGCGGATCGGTCGCCACCTGCGGTGGCTATCGTGCCGGTTGACCACCCGCAGCAGCGAGTACAGCCGGTGAACGGGCGCGTCGCGAGCCGCTCGGTTTCCCATCTCGATACCTCGCCGATGTCGTCTACCAGCAGCTCATCAACGACACGCCCACACGCCCGAACACGTTGCGCCAAACCAACCGCCGCTCGACACCAAACCCCGGGTGCTCCTCATTCCAAGATCATTAACCTCGTGTCGTTCGTGTTCGCAACCTCGCAGGAGCACCACCGAGACCACCGCTGACACATCACCCTTCCAGGGTGAGAAACGCCTCGCCAAGACCCCGGGCCCGGGGTCTTGGCGCGTGGCTGCGGCAACGGCTGTCGCACAAGAGGGTAGGGATGGAGGAACGCAGCTCGAGGTCTCCACCCTCCCGGACGAGGTCACGCCGACGAAGCCGGCGCAGACTTGGCGAAAGGAGGTGCATGAGCGCGTGACAAAGTCGGCTCCGCTGGTTCGCGCGCTGCGCAACCGAGTCGAGGCCGCCCTGCGGGTCATAGCCGAGGACCAGCTACCCGACCGAGCCGCAGCACTGACCTACTTCGGCCTGCTGGCGATCTTCCCGGCGCTCATCGTGCTGGTCGGAATTCTCGAGCTGACCCTGCGCTCCACTCCCGACACCGACGTCGTCGTTGATGGTTTTGTCGAGCTGCTGCCGGCCGGCGCCGCCGGGGTCGGCCCGGTTCTGCGCGACGCCCTGCACGACCGCACCGCGGCCGGAACTGTCGTGGGGGTCGGACTGGTCGCGAGCGTGTGGGCGGTCTCGGGCTACGTCGCCGCCTGCCAACGCGCGATCAGCGCGATCCGTGGTGTGCCCGACACCCGACTGCCCTGGGTCGCCAAGTTGTCGCGGCTTCCGCTGACTCTCCTGATGCTCGCGCTGCTGGCCGGGATCACTCTCGCGCTGCTGGCCAGCGGTCCGCTCGGCGCCGCCCTCGAGCGGGCGGTCGGGCTGCCCGACCTGGTCGCGGGCCTTTGGCACGTACTGCGCTGGCCGCTGTTGTTCGCAGTGCTCCTGATTTTCTTCGGGCTGCTGCACCGAGGGCTGCCGGCCACCCCGGGAGCCCCGCGCGGGCGAGCTAAATGGGTGAGCCGGGGCGGCGTTGTCGGCGTGCTGCTCTGGCTCGCCGGCTCCGGCGCGTTCTCCTGGTACAACGCGAACTTCGCCACTGGTGGCTACGGCGCGCTCGGCACTGTGGTGATCTTTCTCGCGTGGCTATGGGTGGGCCACTTCGCCCTGCTGATCGGTGTGGAGATCGACCTCCGGGCAGTCAGGTCCACCATCAAGAAGTGAGCCGCAAACTCCGCGCCATGAGCACTGCCGGCTCGATCACGCCCTGACCAGCCCAGCAGCGCTCCCGCCGCTGCTGGCCCACCGACTAGAACAGCGCCGACACAACATCGCCCGCCTCCGCACCGACGCCGACTCACCTGTGGAGACACCGTGATCTGCCGCCGCGCCGGGCGCTCAACGCAAGTACGGTCCGCAGCTACGCAGGGAAGGTGCGTTCGTTGGCCAGGATGAACCGGTAGTCCGCGCTACTCACCTTCGGTGTACCCCGCGCGGCACCACGCAGGCCCACCGTTCATCGGCCTACCAACGCGGCGCTTCCGTGCGCCGTTGAGCAACTCGACCGCCATCAGCAACACTGCAGGCACCCGACAGCCCAGGAAAACGACCCTCTCCGGCATCACTCGGCACCGTCCGACAGGTCAGGCCGCGAACTCTTGACCAGCGGGTTCAAGAACCCGTGCTTTACTCTCCGATGGAGGGCTCGAGCCCGAGGCTCCGCGCTCCGAGGGCATGTGAGACCTGGGCACTCACCAACGAGTCGCCGGCGTTGGAGCACTTTCCGACCGTAGTTGCTCCTACCGGCGAGTCGATCTAGGTCTGCGCCCGTCGGGATGCGTCCAGCGGACCGCTCCGCCAGGTAGAACGCCCGCATCCGCTGCTCAGCAGTCTCCATCGCCAGCTGCTGGTCTTCAACATCGCCTGACGCCGCGCCCGGCTCCGCGACGTCAACTGGCGCAAGCGCACCATCCGGCTGCGCGCCTCACCCGGCACGAAGAAGCAAGAACCGTCGCACTCGGTTCCGCCATCATCAGCTACAGCCCCCTCCACGCGCTCCTACTCGCATGGGATGACACACCGTCGGCCCACTCGCGCTCGACGCCTCATGACCGTCTCCGGATTCTCACTCCTCGGTCACGACCGGCAGACACTGCCAGTCGCCGCCCGACGGCACGCCGGGCAACGCGACGGTCCAGTTACGGCGGTTGAGGCCCGTGACGCACAACCGCGCACCAAATGAGACTTACCAAAGACATCGACAACGTGTCGGATACCGTGGACGAGCCACGAATCCAACAGCTAGGCCCAGTTGGAGAACTCGACCACGGGACCAGCGGCTTACACTGTCGTGCGATGTCCTTCTCATTGTCACCGCTGTGCTCGCGTGTGCAGAAAGGAACCAGCGAATGCAGATCCAGATCAGCACAGACAGAAACCTGCACCGCGACGCGGAGCTGATTCAGAGCTTCGAGACCGAGCTCGAATCAAAGCTCGCACGGTTCAGCGACCGCCTCACCCGCCTGGACGTCCACCTGAGCGACGAAATGGGCGGTGGTACCGATGGTGAAGACCTGCGGTGCGTGATCGAAGCCTTCCCCATCGCGCGAGAGCCGGTCGTCGTCACGAACCGCGCCGGGTCGGTGGACGACGCGTTCAACGGCGCACTGTCCAGGATCGAGCATGTCCTCGCGACCCTGTTCGGCCGCACCAGCCACCACAAAGGAGGCGAGTCCATCCGGCACATGCCGAGCGACAACCACCGCTGAACCGTGCGGCTCCGCTCAGCGCCCAGGTGCCACCCTCGCCGTCCTCCTCACGCGACGCCGAATCGACGTCGTCCCACCGCGAGGGGTGCGTCATGTGTACCTCCGTTGAATCAAACTGAATCAACGTCATTGATTGCACGAATCGGTCCACAGTGCACAGCAACCAGAACCTCCGCCGTGAGCCCGCCACCACGACGATCCAAGCCAGCGGTCAGGTGGTACGGCCCAAGAGTGCCGGCGAGGGAAAGCAGTGACTGAGGCGGACGAAGCCCGCGCGGTCACCGATGATGGTCAGCTCGCCGGTGTCTTCGAATGACTTGGGGTCGCCGCCCTTGCCCAGAGTGACCCGGAGGGCGCCGACCGTGCCGGTCGCGCGAAAGTCGACGTCGCCGACGGCGCCCTGTTCGACCTGAAGGCCATTGGTGGACGCGGTGAGGGTGAAGTTCTCCCGGCCGATCGTGAGTACGGCGGTCGTGGTCGCGCCCATGCGCGCCGGTTCGTAGAGCGCGCTGAAGCCCAGCAGCAGCGCAGCAGGGCTCTGTTCGGCCCCGGGCGGCGCGGACTGGAGGACACCCCACCGGGATAGCTCGATGAGCACGGGCCGCAGCTGAAGCCCACGGGTGGTGAGTCGGTAGGCCGGGGTGTTGGCCGGCGGGTCGAGCAGAATCCGCTCGACCAGTCGCGCCTGCTCCATCTCGCGGATGCGGCGGGTCAGCACGTTCTGGCTGATGGTCGGCAATCCGCTGCGCAGGTCGCCGAACCGCTTCGGCCCCAGTAGCAGCTCCCGGACGACCAGCAACGTCCACCGCTCGCCGACCACGTCCAGTGCGCGAGCCATCGCGCACGCATCGTCGTAGCTCCGCTCCGTCACAAACGCACGCTACCAGAATCGCTCCTGATGGTGCTAACTTCAAACTATCCAGTGCTAAAATAGCACCAACACGCCAGGAGCTCATTATGACCATCACGCGAGGCCTGCGGTTCGACTCCCTCGGCGAACCCGCCGAGGTGCTCTCCCTCGTCGATCTCGACCTGCCGGCTCCCGGGGCCGGCCAGGTCACCGTCGATCTGGAGGCCGCCCCGGTCGACCCGGCGGATCTGAACTTCGTCCGCGGCCGCTACGGCCTGCGGCCGGCACTTCCCTCCGGGGTGGGCCAGTCCGGTGTCGGCCGCATCTCGGCCGTCGGCCCGGAGCTCGCCGCCGGCGCCTACGGGCACCGGGCAGGCGACCGGGTCTTGATCATTCCGACCGGCGAGCAGTTCTCCTGGCGGAACCGGGTCAACGTCGATGTTGCGAACGTCGTCGCCGTTGACGGGGACGTCGACCCGGTGCAGCTCTCGGCCGTGGGCGTCAACCTGATCACCGCCTATCAGCTGCTCGACCACGGCACTCTCGAGAAGGGCGACTGGGTCGCGCAGACCGCGGCCAACTCCGCGGTCGGCGGCGCCGTGATCGCCCTTGCCCACCAGCGGGGTCTACGCACGCTCAACATCGTCCGACGACCGGAGGCCGTGCGACTGGTCGATGAACGAGCCGACGCTGTCCTGGTGGACGACGACAACCTCGCCGAAGGCATCACCGCCGTGCTCGGCGAGGAGAAAATGCGGCTGCTACTCGCCGCGACCGGTTCCGCGGTGCCGACCGCCATGCAGTACCTCGGATACAACGGCACCGTCGTCGCCTACGCGGCACTGGACCGGCAGCCCATCGCACTCCCGCCGCTCGCCTTCGCCAACCTGCACGTACACGGGTTCTGGGTGCTGAACTGGCTCCGCGACACCGACCGTGGCGAGGTGCACAACGCCTACCGC
Organism: Amycolatopsis sp. NPDC005232; assembly: GCF_040607795.1. NCBI lineage: Bacteria > Bacillati > Actinomycetota > Actinomycetes > Pseudonocardiales > Pseudonocardiaceae > Amycolatopsis > Amycolatopsis sp. NPDC005232. The sequence continues at coordinate 201,531 of NZ_JBEXHL010000018.1, forward strand.
GCTGTCGCGGACCTGGTCGCCCAAGGGGCGGTCCGGACACCGGTCGCGGCCACCTACTCCCTCGAGGAATTCGCGACAGCGCTCGCCCACTCCGCGAAGACCGGCACCGACGGCCGCCAAGGCAAGGTCTTCTTGACCTTCGCGCAGTCCTGATCCCGATCAGTCACCCGCCCCTGCTCCGAACCTGCCGGTACGTCTGGGCGGTCGCCCACACCGACACCGGCCCCGCCGCTCGTCCGCCGACGAGGGTGAGCTGTCCGTCGCAGAAAAGTTCGAGGCATGAACTTCGTGTTCCGGGGAAGCCTTCAGGTGACAAGAAGGAGGGTTCCATGGTGGAGAACGACGAGGACGTCCTCGAGCTGCTGCAGCGGGAGCACTGGGAATCCACGAGCGGTTCGCAGGGAGGTGAGCGGCAGTGAAGCACGGAGTACCGCACGACGGCGACGGCGATGCCAATCCGCAGGAGTTCGCGGAAGAAACCAGGACGGACCCGGTGCCCCGGGAGGTGCAGGAGTACCAGGAGCCGAATCAGTCAGCGGCTCCGGTCTCCGGCCGCCGCCGGCTGGCCGGCGTGCTGCGGATCCTGTTCGGGGTGGTGTGGGCGATCGACGCCTCGCTCAAGTGGCGCCCCGATTTCCTGCGCGGCCAGGTGTTCGCCCACCAGTTCGGCATCCACGACCAGATCACCACTCCCGTCATCCGCCAGTGGATCGACCTGTGGCAGCACATCGCGGCGCTGGCGCCCACGGGGATGGGCGTCGCGACGGCCATTGTCGAAACGCTCATCGCG